>NZ_JBHJUK010000046.1:0-58321 GCF_042266225.1 Kitasatospora sp. NPDC056181 | reverse complement strand
TCCTGGTGGCCTCCGCCGAGCGCGCCCACCAGGCGCTGGGCTGGACCCCGCGCCGCCCGAACCTGGACGACATCGTCGCCGACGCCTGGAAGTTCACCCTGGAGAAGAACGGCCTCTAGGCCCGGACGGCTCCGCGGAGCGCCGCCCCCGCCCGGCAGGGCCGGGGCGGCGCTCCCACGTCCGGGGCGCGCGGCCGCGCGAGGTCACCCGCGGGGCGCCGGGTAGGCGCGCAGGAAGGCCCGGACGCCCGCGACGACGATCTCCTCGGTCTCCGCCCGGGCGAGCGGGTAGGCGCCGAAGTACGAGCGCTGGGCGACCTCGGTCGTGGTCAGCAGCACGAAGTGGGCGGCCGCCCGCCCCGGGTCGGGCGCCTCCAGCCACCCCTGCCCGGCCAGTTCGCCGAACCGCTGCCCGAGCGCGGCGAGCACCCGGCGCGGCCCGGCCTCCTGCCAGGCGTCCAGGGCGGACTTGGGCAGGTGCCGGGCCTCGGCGTTGATCTGGCGGACCAGTCCGAAGTGGTCCGCGAACTCGGCCAGCGGGGTCAGCCAGGCCAGGGCGAAGGCGGTGAGGTCCGCCTCCAGGTCGGTGACCTTCCCGAGCCGGCGGTCGATGATGTCCAGCTGGGCTTCGCCGACCTGCGCCGAGCTCTCCCGGACGACGGTCCGGAAGAGCAGCTCCTTGCCCGCGAAGTGGTTGTAGATGGTCCGGGTGGACACCCCGGCCTCCGCCGCGATGGCGTCGATGCTGGCACGGGTGTACCCGTCCCGCCCGAAGACCGTGCGGGCGGCCCGCATGATGGCCTGGCGCTTCTCGGCGAGGCCCCGCCGGGGGCGGTCCGGGGTTTCCTGCGGGCTGGTCATGGGGCCTCCCTCGAAAGCGGGGTACAGCGACCGTTGTACTAGTTGCCATACACGTTGTACTTTACCTGACGTGCCGTCCGATCCGGCGGTGACGAACAGCAGCGCATCCCTGGAGGCACGCATGTCCGAGACCCCGTTCCGCCTGGCCGTCATCATCGCCAGCACCCGGCAGGGCCGCTTCGCGCCCACCGTCGCCAACTGGTTCGTCCGCACCGCGGAGCAGCGCACGGGCCTCGACATCGACGTCATCGACCTGGCCGAGCACCCGCTGGCCCACGTGGGCGAGGAGCCCACCGCCGAGCAGGCCGAGCGGCACGCCGCGCTCTCGCCCCGGCTGGCCGCCGCCGACGCCTTCGTGGTGATCACCCCCGAGTACAACCACAGCTTCCCGGCCGCCCTCAAGAACGCCATAGACCTGCACGGCGCCGAGTGGCGGGCCAAGCCCGTCGGCTTCGTCTCCTACGGCGGTCTCGGCGGCGGCCTGCGCGCCGTGGAGCAGCTCCGGCTGGTCTTCGCCGAACTGCACGCCACCACCGTCCGCGACACCGTCAGCTTCCACAGCGTCTGGAGCCTCTTCGGCGAGGACGGCGAGCCGGTCGACGCGACCATCCAGAACGGCGCCGCCAAGGGCATGCTCGACCAGCTCACCTGGTGGGCGCACGCGCTGCGGGACGCCCGCACCGCCCGCCCGTACGGTGTCTGAACCACACCCGGGCGCCGCGCCGGCGGACCCCGCCGTCACGGGCGGCAACTAACGCCAACTACGCACCTCCTGACGAAACTTCACCAAACCCCCATCGGGCCGACCCCCACCCCCGTACGCTGATTTCGGTACCGGTGGGGGTCGGCGCCTTTGGTCCTCCCGGCAATCCGGGGGGTGGGCGGCGGACGAGTGCCCAGGCCAGGGCGGCGGAACCGGGCACTCCGCCCGGGGCCCGGCCCGGTCTGAGCAGGGGGGAGTGACGATGGGGCGGATCCGCGTCCTGGTGGTCGACGACCACCGGATCTTCGCCGAGGCACTGGCCGCGGCGCTCGCCGCCGAGTCCGACGTGGAGGTCGGCGCCGCCGGCAGCGCCGCCGCAGCCGAGCGCGCGCTGGAACGCGCCGCCGTCGAGGGCCGCGCCTTCGACGTCATCCTGATCGACGCCGACCTCGGCGCCGAGTCCGCCGCCGGGGCCCGCAGAACGGCACGGCCCGCCGCGGACCCGCTGGACGCCGCCCGCCGCCGCCCCCCGGCCATCGTGCCCGCACCCCGCCGCCCGGCCCCCGCCCCCGCAGGGGCCCCGCCCGCAGCCGTGCACCCGGCCGCGCCGCCGCACCCGGCGACCCCGCAGTACGGCGCCGCCCCGGCCCCCGACGGCATCACCCTCCTCGCCCGCATCCGCCGCAACCACCCCGGGCTGCGGGCGGTCGTCCTGGCCACCGCCGACGACCCGCACCGCGCCGCCCGCGCGCTGCACGCCGGCGCCACCGGCTGGGTGGCCAAGGAGAGTTCGCTGGCCCGCCTGCTGTCCGTGATCCGCGGGGTCCTGCGCGACGAGACACACCTGCCGCCCGCACTGCTCACCGGCGTCATCCGGGAACTCACCACCGCCCGGCGGGACCGCACCGAGAGCGAACGCCTCGTCGACACGCTCACCCCCCGGGAGAAGCAGATCCTGCGCTGCATGGTCGCCGGCCTCGGCCGGCAGGCCGTCGCCGAACGGCTCTACCTCTCCCCGCACACCGTGCGCACCCACATGCAGAACGTCCTCGGCAAACTCGGGGTGCACTCCACCCTGGCCGCCGTCGCGGTCGCGCGCCGGGCCGGCATCAGCCCGTCCGAACCGGCCGCGCCCACAGCCGCGCCGTCCGCCACCACCACCACAGCTCCCGGCGCCGGCTGATCCGCCCGTAACACCCAGGTGCCGGCTCAGGCCGGTCAGGTCAGGGAAATCCTGAGGACAGATGTCGCCGCACAGCACTTCCGCACGCCCGCGCACAGCCCAGAACGGCCCGGGAACGGGCCGGGGCGCACCGCCGACGGGCCTGCGCACCTGGTCGTCGGCGCCGGCGTGGCCGGCACCGCCCTGGGCCGCGACCTCGGCCGGACACCCGACTTCGGCCTCGCACCGGTCGGCCTGCTCGACGACGACCCGGCCAAGGCCGGCCGGCCCGTCGACGCCGTCCCCGTCCTCGGCACCCTCGCCGAACTCACCGAACTCGCCGTCCGCCACCGAGCCCAGGTGGTCGCACTGGCCATCCCCGGCCTCGCCCCGCAGCGCGTCCGCGGCCTGGCCACCGCCGCCGCCGCCGTCCGCTACCTGCCGTCGTTCCTGGCCGCGCTGCGCCGCGAGGTGGTCGGCTCGGACATGCGCAGCCTCGACGTCAACCGGCTGATCGGCCGGCACGAGGTCCACGTGGTCTCGGCCGACGTTCGGGACGTGATCGAGGGCCGGCGCGTCCTGGTGGCCGGCGCCGGCGGCTCGATCGGCAGCGAACTCTGCCGCCAGGTCCACGCGTTCAACCCCGGCGCGCTCTACATGCTGGACCACGACGAGTGGACGGCGGAGTCCGAGCCCGCCCCGGTGCCCGCGCTCAGCGCCCCCTACCCGGACGGCTTCCAGCGCGCGGCCGCCGCAGGGCCACAGGGCTCCGTGCCCGGCCCCGGGGCGTGGTTCAGCCCGGGATGTTGTCGAAGGGGGCGACCAGCTGCCGCAGCAGCCCGGCGAGCTCACCCTGCTGCGCGCCGGTGAGCTGGGCGAGCAGCTCGCGCTCGTGCGCGAGCAGTCCGGCGAGTGCCTGGTCGGCGCGGTCGCGGCCGTCCTCGGTGAGCCGGACCAGTACGCCGCGCCGGTCGTCCGGATCGGGCAGGCGCTTCACCAGGCCCTTGCCGGTGAGCCGGTCGATCCGGTTGGTCATGGTGCCGGAGGTGACCAGCGTCTGGGTCAGCAGCTGGCCGGGGGAGAGCTGGTACGGGGAGCCGGCCCGTCGCAGAGCCGTCAGCACGTCGAACTCCCAGGGCTCCAGACCGTGCTCGGCGAAGGCCGTCCGGCGGGCGCGGTCGAGGTGCCGGGCGAGCCGGCTGACCCGGCTGAGCACCTCAAGCGGTTCCACGTCGAGGTCGGGGCGCTCTCGGCGCCATGCTGCGACCAGGCGGTCGACCTCGTCCTCCATGACGATCAGTGTATCGGGGGATGTGTCGATGTGAAGTCTCTTGACGTCGAGAAATGTAACGTGGAAGCTGCGTCTGGATATCTTGATGTCGAGATACTTGTGAGGCCCACCATGACCACCCCCGTCTGGGACCCGGAACAGTACCTGCGCTTCGCCGACGAACGGACCCGCCCGCTCCGCGACCTGCTCGCCCGCGTCCCCGCCGTCCCGCACGAACCCGCCGCCACCGTCCTCGACGTCGGCTGCGGCCCCGGCAACTCCACCGCCGTCCTGCGCGAGCGCTGGCCCGGCGCCCGGATCACCGGCATCGACAACTCCGCCGAGATGCTCGCCACCGCCCGCACCACCGGCGAGCCCACCGCCGGCTACCTGCTCGCCGACGCGGGCACGTACGACCCGGCCGACGCCAAGCCCGACCTCATCGTCTCGAACGCCACTCTGCAGTGGATCGACGGCCACATCGGACTGCTGCCGCGCTGGGCCGCCGCACTGGAACCCGGCGGCGTGATCGCCTTCCAGGTACCCGGCAACTTCGGCTCGCCCAGCCACACCGCGCTCGCCGAACTGCGCCGCAGCCCCCGCTGGCGCAGGGCCATCGGCGAGGACGCCGCCCGGGCCGGCGTCCACGAGCCCGGCGAGTACCTCCAGGCCCTCGCCGACGCCGGCTGCACCGCCGACGTCTGGGAGACCACCTACAGCACCCTGCTCACCGGACCCGACCCCGTCCTGGAATGGGTCAAGGGAACCGCACTGCGGCCCGTCCTCACCCGGCTCACCGAACCCGCCGACCGCGACGCCTTCCTCGCCGAGTACGGCGCCCTGCTCCGCGAGGCCTACCCGGCCGGACCGCACGGCACCGTCTTCCCGTTCCGCCGGATCTTCGCCGTCGCGGTCAGGAAGGGGTAGGCCGGGCAGGGGAGCCCCCGGCCGGGGCCCTACGCCTTCCGCTCGCCGACCAGCTTCGGGTGCCGCTCCATCCCCTCCAGGCCGTGCCAGGCCAGATTGACCAGATGGGCGGCCACCTCGGCCTTCTGCGGCTTGCGCACCTCCAGCCACCACTGGCCGGTGAGCGCCACCATCCCGACCAGCATCTGCGAGTACATCGGGGCCAGCCGCGCGTCGAAGCCCCGCGCTTTGAACTCCAGGCCCAGGATGTCCTCGACCTGCGTCGCGATGTCGCTGATCAGCGAGGCGAAGGTGCCCGTCGACTGGGCGACCGGCGAATCCCGGACCAGGATCTTGAAACCGTCCGTCGACGTGTCGATGTAGTCCATCAACGCGAACGCCGCCTGCTCCAGCAGCTCCCGCGAGTGCCCGCCGGTCAGCGCCCCCGTCACCATGTCCAGCAGCAGCTGCATCTCGCGGTCCACCACCACCGCGTACAGCCCCTCCTTGCCCCCGAAGTGCTCGTACACCACCGGCTTGGAGACGCCCGCCCGCTCGGCGATCTCCTCCACCGACGTGCCGTCGTAGCCGCGCTCGGCGAACACCGACCGGCCGATCTCCAGCAGCTGCTCCCGCCGCTGCTTCCCGGTCATCCGCACCCGGCCGCCCCGCCGGCGACCCGCCGGCGCAGCCCCGTCCACCGGGGCAGCGGCACGCGGACGGGCCTGCGCCGCACCGGACGCGGCCTCCGTCCGCGTGCTCTCGTGGCCGCCTGTGCTGTCTGCGCTGCTCCCGTTCACCCCTACATCATGCTGCAGGCGCGCCCTCATGCGGCGCGGCGGGCGGCGATCCGCTGTGCGTCCGGCCAGCGGACGTCCCGGGCCCAGCCGGCCAGCTCGAACCAGCGGATCAGCCGGGCCGAGGAGTCCACCTGCCCGCGCAGCACGCCGTGCCGGGCCGAGGTCGGGTCCGCGTGGTGCAGGTTGTGCCAGGACTCGCCGCAGGAGAGCACCGCCAGCCACCACACGTTGCCGGAGCGGTCCCGGGAGCGGAACGGGTGCGCGCCCACCGCGTGGCAGATCGAGTTGATCGACCAGGTGACGTGGTGCAGCAGCGCCACCCGGACCAGCGAGCCCCAGAAGAACGCGGAGAGCGCGCCCTGCCAGGAGAGCGTGACCAGCCCGCCGACCAGCGGCGGCACCAGCATCGAGAGTGTCGTCCAGAGCCAGAACAGCCGGGAGACCGCCCTTATGGCCGGGTCGCGCACCAGGTCTGGCGCGTACTTCAGCTGGGGGGTCTGCTCCTCGTCGAAGAGCCAGCCCATGTGCGCCCACCAGAGGCCCTTGAGCAGGGCCGGGACCGTCTCGCCGTAGCGCCAGGGCGAGTGCGGGTCGCCGTCCTTGTCGCTGTACCGGTGGTGCTTGCGGTGGTCGGCCACCCAGCGCACCAGCGGGCCCTCGATCGCCAGCGACCCGGCGATCGCGAGGGCGACCCGCAGGGTCCGGTTGGCCTTGAAGGCGCCATGGGTGAAGTAGCGGTGGTAGCCGACGGTGATCCCGTGGCAGGTGAGGAAGTACATGGCGCCGGCGATCGCGACGTCCGTCCAGCCCAGCCCCCACCCCCAGGCCACCGGTACGGCGGCCAGCAGCGCGACGAACGGTACGGCGATGAACAACCCGAGCGCGACCCGCTCGGCGAGCCCCTGCTTCTCCCCGCCACGTGTGGCGGACAGTCGCGTGGGGGCGGGATCGATGGAGTGCGCGGTATCGGCGCGCGCCTCGCCGGCCTGGATGGTCATGGGCGTCCCTTGGGGGGAGGGGGCGGAGGCTACGTTGGCGTAACCTACGGCATCGTAGGTTGTGCCCGACATGGAAGGGAATACGCCGTCGCTGGGCGCTTGAGTGAATTCACCCGACTGGATGGATGAAGTCTGGATTCGTCCCGTGTCGGGATGTGTCGCTCGCAGAATCACGGCATGCGAGCCAAGACCGAACAGCGCGAAGCCGCCCGCCGCCTCCGGGCCGCAGGGCGGACGTACGACGAGATCCAGGCCGAGCTGGGAGTGTCGAAGAGCTCGATATCCCTGTGGGTGAGGGATCTCCCGAGGCCGCGGCCGAGCCGGGAACGGACGCGGAGGGCCGCTGAGACCCGCTGGGGGCCGGTCCGCAGGCAGCGGGAAGAGGAGCGCCTGAGGACGAAGGCGGCAGCGCGGGCAGAGGTCGGGCCGATGAGCGACCGGGAGCTGTTCCTGGTCGGGGTGGCGCTGTACTGGGCGGAGGGGGCGAAGGACAAGGAGTACGCCCGGCGCGAGCGTGTGCGGTTCATCAACAGTGATCCCCAGGTGATCCAGGTCTATTTGGCCTGGCTGAGGCTCCTCGACATCCCGCCCGAGCGCTGGCGGCTTCGGGTGGCGATCCATGAGACCGCCGACCTCCAGGCGGCGGAGCGCCACTGGGCTGATATCGCCGGGGTGCCGGTGGAGCTGTTCCAACGAGCGACCCTCAAGCGCCACAATCCGAAGACCACGAGGATGAACCGGGGTGTCGGCTATCACGGCTGCTTGTCAGTCAACGTCCTCGACAGCGCTGACCTCTACCGGCGGATCGAAGGGTGGTGGTCGGGAATGAAGGTAGATGTGGCGCCTTTCACCCCGTAGTCTTGGGCGAGCGCTCCTCGGCGGTAGCCGGAGTGCAGTGGTACCGTCCCGGATCGTCTAAGGGCAGGACAGCTGGTTTTGGTCCAGCTTATGGGGGTTCGAATCCTCCTCCGGGAGCACTGTGAGTAGCCTCCGGCCTGGTGCCCGGCGGATCGGGGGCCTGGCGTTTCGCCCGTTTGCCCCGCACTATCCTCGAAGCGCCAGGGCGTAGACGTGCGGATCCGCTCTCTGGCTGCACTGCCCTCTCTGTGAACCGACTGAGGAGCCTCCACCAGTGAGTGCCAATTCGCCTGCCGCCGTTGTCGTGCTTGCCGCCGGTGGCGGGACCAGGATGAAGTCGAACAGCCTGCCCAAGGTGCTGCACGAGGTGTGCGGACGGTCGCTGGTGGGCCACGCGGTGGCGGCGGCCGAGGAGTTGACGCCGCAGCAGCTGGTCGTGGTGATCGGGCACATGCGCGAGAAGGTGCAGGAGCACTTGGCGGCGCACCACCCGGCGGCGCGCGCCGTGGTGCAGGAGGAGCAGAAGGGCACCGGGCACGCCGTGCGGACGGCGCTGGAGGCGCTGGCGGCGGACGGTGTGGAGCTGGACGGCACGGTGATCGTCACCACCGGGGACGCGCCGCTGCTGACCGGGTCGACGCTGGCGGCGCTCGCCGGGGCCCACGCCGACCAGGGCAACGGTGTCACCGTGCTGACGGCCGTGGTGCCGGACCCGTTCGGTTACGGGCGGATCCTGCGGGACGGTGCGGACGGCGCGGTCGCGGCGATCGTCGAGGAGAAGGACGCCTCGGACGCCCAGCGGGCGATCGCCGAGATCAACTCCGGGGTCTTCGCCTTCGACGCCAAGCTGCTGGCCGAGGCGCTGTCCCGGGTGACCACCGACAACGTGCAGGGCGAGGAGTACCTCACCGACACCCTGGAGATCCTGCGGACGGCCGGCCACCGGGTCGGCGCGGTGGTGGCCGTGGACTACCGGGACATCCTGGGCATCAACGACCGGGTGCAGCTGGCGCAGGCCCGGCGGCTGCTGAACGACCGCCTGCTGGAGCGGGCGATGCGCGCGGGCGTCACCGTGGTGGACCCGGCGACCACCTGGATCGACGTCCAGGTGTCGTACGAGCCCGACGCGGTGGTGCTGCCGGGCACCCAGCTGCAGGGCCTCACCCACCTCGGCGAGGGCTGCGAGGTCGGCCCGAACTCGACGCTGAAGGACACCCGGATCGGTGCCGGCGCCCGTGTGAGCAACACCACGGCGGACCGCGCCGAGGTGGGCGACTTCGCGAGCGCGGGCCCGTACGCGTACCTGCGGCCGGGGGCGAAGCTGGCCCGCAAGGCGAAGGTCGGCACGTACGTCGAGGTGAAGAACTCGGAGCTGGGCGAGGGCGCCAAGGTGCCGCACCTCTCCTACATCGGGGACGCCACCATCGGTGAGGGCACCAACATCGGTGCCGCGTCCGTCACGGTGAACTACGACGGGGTGAACAAGCACCGCACGGTGATCGGGGCGCACTGCCGTACCGGGTCCGACAACATGTTCATCGCCCCGGTCACCGTCGGTGACGGCGCTTACACCGCGGCCGGCTCGGTGATCTCCACCGACGTGCCGCCCGGCGCGCTGGGCGTGGCCCGGGCGCAGCAGCGCAACATCGAGGGCTGGGTGGAGCGCAAGCGCTCCGGGACCGCATCGGCGCAGGCTGCGGCCGCGGCGTCGGAAGGGGCTATGGAGGCCTGACGGGGCCGGGCGGGAGTCCGAGGGACGGTACCGGGGCGGACGGTTTCTGCGCGGGCGCGTAACCTTGGGGACATACGTGCGCCATTGGGCTTACCGCCCGTGTCCAGGCGTACCGACATTCCCCCGACCCCTATCGCCAGCGGGCTCGTGCCTGCCTGCGGTGCGGACGGGTTCAGCGTCAGCAACGCGAGGAGACGGTGCAGTGAGCGGGATCACGACGTCGGGTGAGAAGAAACTGAAGCTCTTCTCCGGCCGTGCCCATCCTGAGCTGGCGAGGGAGGTGGCTGCGTCGCTGGGGACCGAGCTGGTCCCGACCAAGGCCCTGGACTTCGCCAACGGTGAGATCTACGTCCGCTTCCTGGAGTCGGCGCGCGGCGCGGACTGCTTCGTGATGCAGAGCCACACGGCTCCCATCAACCAGTGGATCATGGAGCAGCTGATCATGATCGATGCTCTGAAGCGGGCTTCCGCCCGGAGCATCACCGCGATCCTGCCGTTCTACGGTTATGCGCGGCAGGACAAGAAGCACCTGGGCCGGGAGCCGATCTCCGCCCGTCTGATCGCGGACCTGCTGCGTCAGGCGGGCGCCGACCGCCTGATGGCGGTGGACCTGCACACCGCGCAGATCCAGGGCTTCTTCGACGGTCCGGTCGACCACCTGTTCGCGCTGCCGTTGCTGGCGGACTACCTGGGCGAGAAGGTCGACCGTGACCGGCTGACCATCGTCTCCCCGGACGCCGGCCGGGTGAAGGTCGCCGACCAGTGGTCGGACCGCCTGGGTGCGCCGCTGGCGATCATCCACAAGCGCCGCGACATGACGCAGGCCAACACCATCCTCTCCGCCGAGGTGGTCGGTGACGTCAGGGACCGGGTCTGCGTGCTGGTCGACGACATGATCGACACCGCGGGCACCATCTGCGCCGCGGCCGACGCGCTGTTCGAGAACGGTGCGGCGGACGTGATCGTGGCCGCGACCCACGGTGTGCTGTCGGGTCCGGCAGCCGACCGTCTGAAGAACTCCCGGGTCAGCGAGTTCGTGTTCACCAACACGCTGCCGACCCCGGCCGAGCTCCAGCTCGACAAGATCACGACGCTGTCGATCGCCCCGTCGATCGCGGCCGCGATCCGCGAGGTGTTCGAGGACGGTTCGGTCACCAGCCTCTTCGAGGGCGTGCACTGACGAAGTCCCGCGCAGGCGGCCCCGGTCCGGAGCGGGCCGGGGCCGCCGCCGATTTCGCGGGAGGCCGCCGGTGCGGTTAGACTCGTGAAACTGCTCGGCGAGGGATGCCGTGTGCCTGCTCGACGGGTGCCCGCTCCGTGATCGACGCGCTGCCGTTGCCGGAACCCCGGCTGTCGGCAGAGGTCGTACGCCGCCGAGTGACCCCCGAACGTACTGAGGGTGTGGTCCCGGCGGTTTTTCGCGTTGCCTGCACCCCCGTGCCATCTTCACGAGGAGTGCAGTCGTGTCCGAGATCCGCCTTGCCGCTGAGAGCCGTACCGAGTTCGGCAAGGGTGCCGCCCGTCGCGCCCGCCGTGCCGGCTTCGTCCCCGGTGTCGTCTACGGCCACGGCCACGCCCCGGTTCACCTGAACCTGCCCGGCCACGACCTGATGATGGCCCTCAAGACCCCGAACGCCCTGCTGGTCGTCCCGATCGAGGGCAAGGACGAGTACGTCCTGCCGAAGGCCGTCCAGCGTGAGGCCATCAAGCGCACCATCGAGCACGTCGACCTGCTCCTCGTGAAGCGCGGCGAGAAGGTCACCGTCGAGATCCCGGTGCACACCGAGGGCGAGCTGGCCCCCGGCGGCAACCTGCTGGAGCACGTGCTCAACGCCCTGCCGATCGAGGCCGAGGCCACCCACCTGCCCGAGTCCGTGACCGTCTCGGTCGAGGGCCTGGAGGCCGGTGCCTCGATCACCGCCGGTGACATCGAGCTGCCCAAGGGCACCTCGCTGGCCGTCGACGCCGACGCCGTCGTGCTGCAGGTCATCGGTGCCCAGGCCGCCCCGGCCGAGGAGGAGGCCGCCGAGGCCGAGGCCGGCGCCGAGGCCTGAGCCCCGCGTACAGCCTGACCGCTGCCCCGGCCGCTCCCGTACTGGGAGCGGCCGGGGCAGCGGCATGTCCGGGATGATGACGACGAGGGTCGAGTACCAGGAGCGCGGGATGAGTGAGCGGAGCGAGGCGGGAGCATGAGCGAGGACGTGTACGAGGGCCCCTGGCTGGTGGTGGGCCTGGGCAACCCGGGTGAGCAGTACGCCCGGAACCGGCACAACATCGGGTTCATGGTGGTGGACCTGCTGGCCCAGCGGATGGGGGTGAAGTTCAAGGCGCACAAGAGCCGGGCCCAGACCGCCGAGGGCCGGCTGGCGGGGCGCAGGGTGGTGCTGGCCAAGCCGATGTCGTTCATGAACCTCTCCGGCGGCCCGGTGACGGCGCTGCGGGACTTCTACAAGGTGCCGGCCTCGGCGGTGGTGGCGGTCCACGACGAGCTGGACATCGACTACGCGGCGCTGCGGCTGAAGCTGGGCGGCGGGGACAACGGCCACAACGGGCTGAAGTCGATCACCAAGTCGCTGGGCCCGGACTACCACCGGGTGCGCTGCGGGATCGGCCGCCCGCCGGGCCGGATGGAGGTCGCGGACTTCGTCCTGAAGGACTTCTCCGGCGCCGAGCGCAAGGAGCTGGACTGGTTCGTGGACCGGTCGGCGGACGCGGTCGAGGCGTTGCTGACGGAGGGCCTGGAGCGGGCGCAGGGGACGTACAACTCCTGAGTCGGTGACTGACCGTCAGGTGCCGGGCGGGTGTACGCAACAGTCGTACAACGCTTGGCCGTCCAAACCTGAATAGGTGTGAGAACCGTGTGCGGGATCCGATAGCGTCGGGCGAGTACGCGAACGGGTTCTGGGGAGTTCTCGATGCGGAGTTTTCGGCCGGTCCGGCGCCTTCGTCGGGTCCGGGTGGTCCGGCTGCGGCAGCTCGGACGGCGGGTGGGTACGGCCGGTGCGCTGGGAGCGGCCGGGGTGCTGCTCACCGGTGGCGTGGCGCACGCCGACGCGGTGGCGGAGCCCGATCCGGGTGTGGTGTCCTCGGATCCGGCGTCGGCGCAGTTCGGCCCGGTGCTGGGCGGCTCGGTCGGCGGTGACGCGGGCCTGCTGGCCGTCGGCGGCGGTCTGGTCGTGGCGGCGGGCGGTGCGGCCCTGTGGGTGAAGCGCCGGCGCGCGGGCGACCTGGGGGAGTGACGAGGCCGCAGGGGCCGGGTCCGGGGTACCGGGCGCCGGCCCCTGCGGCGTTCTCCGGTGCCGGTCCTCCGCCCGGGAACGGGGGTCCCGCGCCCGGGAACGGGGAAGGGCCCCGCGGTGCGGGGCCCTTCCTGTGCGGTGGTCCTGTGCGGCGGCCGGGGTCAGCCGGTGTTGCGCAGGCCGGCCGCGATGCCGTTGACGGTCAGCAGCAGCGCGCGGGCGCGCAGCGGGTCCTCGTGGCGGCCGGCGGCGGCCTCCTCGCGCTGGCGGCGCAGGAGTGCCACCTGGAGGTAGGAGATCGGGTCGAGATAGGCGTCGCGGACGGTGAAGGTCTGCTTGAGCACCGGGTTGTGCTCCAGCAGCTCGCTCTCGCCGGTGAGCCGGAGCACCTCGCGCAGGGTGCGGTCGTGCTCGGCGGTGATCTGGTCGAAGACGTGGCGCAGTTCGGCCGGCACCAGCTGCTCGACGTAGTGGCGGGCGATCCGCAGGTCGGTCTTGGCCAGCGTCATGGCGACGTTGGACAGGAAGTTCTGGAAGAAGTGCCAGGAGCCGTGCATCTCGTCGAGCACGTCGCCGAGGCCGGCCTCGCGGGCGGCGGCGAGGCCGGAGCCGACGCCGTACCAGCCGGGGACGATCTGGCGGGACTGGGTCCAGCCGAAGACCCACGGGATGGCCCGCAGGCCGTCCAGGCCGGCGCCGGAGTCGGGGCGGCGGGACGGGCGGGAGCCCAGGTGCAGCGAGGCGAGCTGGTCGACCGGGGTGGCGGCGAAGAAGTACTTCGGCAGGTCCTCCTGCTCGACGAGGGCCCGGTAGGCGGTGTGGGCGGCCTCGGAGACCTGGTCCATGGCGGCGTCCCAGCGGGCCAGCTCCTCGGGGGCCTGGCGCGGGGCGGTGTGCAGCGCGGAGGCGGAGAGGGTGGCCGAGAGGGTCAGTTCGAGGTTCTCCCGGGCCAGCGAGGGCAGCAGGTACTTGTCGGAGATGACCTCGCCCTGCTCGGTGACCTTGATCTCGCCCTCCAGGGTGCCCCAGGGCTGGGCCAGGATGGCCTCGTGGGAGGGGCCGCCGCCGCGGCCGACGGTGCCGCCGCGGCCGTGGAAGAGGCGCAGCCGGATGCCGTAGCGGTGGGCGACGTCGCGCAGTCGGCGCTGGGCGCGGTGGATCTCCCACTGGGAGGTGGTGATGCCGCCGAACTTGGAGGAGTCGGAGTAGCCGAGCATGACCTCCTGGACGTCCCCGCGCAGCGACACGAGCAGCCGGTAGGAGGGGTCGGAGAGCATCTCGTCCAGGATCCGGTCGGCCTCCTGGAGCTCGTCGGTGGTCTCCAGCAGCGGCACGATGCCGATCTTGGCGATCCCGGCGTGCAGGTCGATCAGGCCGGCCTCGCGGGCGAGGACGGTGGCGGCGAAGACGTCGTCGGCGCCCTGGCACATCGAGATGATGTAGCTCTCGACGATCTCGTCGCCGAAGCGCTCGAAGCCCTCGCGGATGGTGTTGAAGACGCCGAGGGTCTTGGTGCCGGCGGCGTCCAGCGGGGCCGGGGTGGGGGCGAGCGGCCGGCGTGAGCGGAGTTCCTTGGCGAGCAGCTTCTGCCGGTACTCGCGGGGCATGTCGGCGTAGCGCCAGGCCTCCTCGCCGAGCCGGTCGAAGAGCTGGCCGAGCGCGTGGTGGTGGGCCTCGGCGTGCTCGCGGACGTCCATGGTGGCGAGCTGGAGGCCGAACGCCTCGATGGTGCGGATGGCGCGGGCGAGCCGGCCGTCGGCGATCAGGCCGCCGCGGTGGGCGCGCAGGGAGTCCTGGATGAGGCGCAGGTCGGCGATCAGCTCGCGGGTGCCGAGGTAGTCGCGGCCGGCGGTGTGCGGGGTGCCGTGGGCGAGCCGCTCGCGGGTGTTCTCCAGCTTGAGGCGGACGCAGGTGGCCTTGAGGCGGTAGGGCTCCTCGGCGTTCATCCGCTTGTAGCGCGGGCTGAGTTCGGGGAGCAGGTGCAGGTCGGTGTTGAGCGAGGCGAGCAGCTCGACCGAGGCGCCGGCCAGCCGCTCGGAGGTGGAGAGGGAGCTGCGCAGGTCGTCGACGGCGGCGAGGGCGTCCTTGATGCCGTACTCGTGCTGGAGGTTGAGGACGTCCCAGGTGACCTGCGGGGTGACGTTCGGGTTGCCGTCGCGGTCGCCGCCGATCCAGGTGCCGAAGGTGAGCGGGCGGACGCCGTCGGGCAGGGTGAGGCCGACGCGGGCGAGCTCCTCGTGGAGCTCCTCCAGGGCCTCGGGGACGGCCTCGCGGTACAGCTCGTCCAGGTAGTAGACGGCGTTGCGGGCCTCGTCGGTGGGCTCCGGGCGGGCGATCCGCAGTTCGTCGGTCTGCCAGAGCAGGTCGATGACCTCGGCGAGGCGGCGGTCGGCCTGGCGCTTGGCGGAGGTGGTCCGGGCGGGGTCGGCCGCGGCGAGGCCGGAGGCGAGCTGCTCGCGGTGGATCCGGTCGAGGAGCTCGCCGATGCGGCGGAGCTTGTTGAGGACGCTGCGGCGGGCGGCCTCGGTGGGGTGGGCCGTGAAGACCGGGCGGACGGCCAGGTGGGCGAGGGTGTCCGCGAGGTGCTTGGGGTCCGCGTCGGCCAGCTGGTCGGCGGTCTGCGCGAGCAGGGAGCCCTCGCGGGCCCGGCGGGTGGCGAACTCGCGTCCGCGGTGCACCTGTTCGGTGACGTTGGCGAGGTGGAAGTAGGTCGAGAAGGCGCGGACGAGCTTGGCGGCGGTCTCCAGGTCGATGTCGGAGAGCAGCTCGGCGGTGGCCTCGCCGTCGGTGCGGCTGAGCAGGCGGACCTGTTCGACCAGGCCGAGCAGCTGGGGGCCCTCCTGGCGGACGAGCGTCTCGCCGAGGAGGTCGCCGAGGCGGCGGATGTCCGCGCGCAGGGCTGTGTTGTCAGCCTCGGCGCCGGATGCGCTGACACGGCTGGGGTTGTCCGCCGGGTTGGGGACCGGAGCGGTCACGGCTGGCTCCCTGTGGTGGTGGGGTTCGGCAACGGCTCATCGCCACAGTTCCGCGCGCGTGTGGCGCGTGTGACGCGTGCGGACCGCGCTGTCCGACGCGACCAGCATAGGTGTCGGGAGGGGTGGTGTCCGCGAGGTGGCCGGATGGCGGACAAGATCACGTTCTCGATAAGTGGTCTGGACCACTTGGCCACCCGAAAGGGTGTCGGGACGACACCGGGTGGGGAGGGGGTGAGGTTGACGCTTAGGCTGTGGGGCTATGAGCAAGTCGCCTGGGGAGCGCGCGCAGGACCGGTCGTTCTGGTGGTGGGAGCGGCGCCGCAGCGCTCTCCTGGACATCGGGCTGGCCGCACTGGCGGCCCTGGAGTGCGCGGCCAGCGCGGTCGCCTTCCTGGCACCCCGGGTTCACATGGGGACGTTCGCGATCGTCGGCGTCGCGCTGTTCGGTGCGATGGCCGGGGCCAGCCTGGTGCTGAGGCGGCGTTGGCCGGCGGTCCCGGTGCTGGTGGCCCTGCTGGCGATGCCCGGGATGCTCGGCGTGGTGCTGCTGGTGGTGTCGCTGTACACGCTGGCGGAGACCTGGGAGTGGCCCTCCCGGCGGCGGCGGGTGGTGGCGCTGTCGGCGCTGGCCTTCGCGGAGGCGGTCGCCGTGATGCTGGTGTCGATGCTGACGCCCTCCGACACGTCGGTCGAGCAGCCGCCGCTCTGGGGCCAGGTGCTGCTGGCGGTGCTGGTGGCCGTCGGCCTGACCGTGCCGCCGGTGGTGACCGGCCTCTACATGGGCGCGCGGCGACGGCTGATCGAGTCGCTCAAGGACCGCGCGCACGGCCTGGAGACCGAGCTGGACCTGCTGGCCGAGCAGGCCCGCGAGCGCGCCCGCCGGGCCCGCCTGGAGGAGCGGACCCGGATCGCCCGGGAGATGCACGACGTGGTGGCGCACCGGGTGTCGCTGATGGTGGTGCACGCCGGGGCGCTGGAGCGGATCGTGGCCAAGGACCCGCAGAAGGCCGCGCAGAGCGCCAAGCTGATGGGTGAGGTCGGCCGGCAGGCGCTGAACGAGCTGCGCGAGATCCTCGGGGTGCTGCGGATGTCGGACGAGACCGCGCCGGAGCCGGACTCGCTGACCGCGCTGCCCCGGCTGGTCGACCAGTCCCGGGCGGCGGGGATGGCCGTCACCCTCACCGTCAGCGGCAGCCGCCAGGAGTTCACCACCGAGGCCGAGCAGACCGCGTACCGGGTGGTGCAGGAGGGCCTGACCAACGCGCACAAGCACGCCGGCGGCGCGGAGGTGTCCGTGCTGCTGGCGTACGCGCCGAACGGCGTGCGGGTGAGCGTGGTGAACGCCTGCCCGGACGGCGAGCGCGGCGCGGCGGCGCTGCCCAGCGGCGGCAACGGGCTGGTCGGGATGCGCGAGCGGGTGGTCGCGCTGGGCGGCACCTTCTCGGCCGGGTCCGAGCGCGACGGCGGGTTCCGGGTGGAGGCCGTGCTGCCCTCCCGGCTGGCGGTCCGGACCGACCGGCTGGCCTGAACCGCCCGTCCGGGACCGTGGCCGGCCTGGACCGCAGGCCGCCCGGGGCCCGGGCGGCCCGGGGTGTGCGGCGGCTACGTCTCGTCGGCGGTGCGCAGCCGTTCGGGGGCGGTGCCGAGGACCAGCGCGGTGATCGCCTGGTCGATGCCGTGGCCGAGGAACCACTCGCCGGTGTGGTCGAGGCTGAAGACCCGGCCCTCCTCGTCGACGGCGAGCAGCGCCTGCCCGTACGCCTCCTCGCCGAGCGGGGCCAGCCGGGTGTCCAGGGCGCGGCCGAGGTCGGCCAGGGTGCGCGGCTGGTGGAGCCCGCGGAGCGGGTCGACCAGGAACGGCGTGCGGGCCTGCTGCCGCCCCGGGCCGGCGAGGTCGAAGGCGAGGCCGCCGAACTCGGCCCAGGCCTCCACCGCCGCCGGGAACACCGTGTGCTGGACGCCGGCCGGGCTGCCGTACCCCACCAGGGTGTCGGCCCACTCCTCGGCCTGCCGGATCTCCCAGCGGCCGGGGTGCCAGCCGGCCGCCTTCAGCTCGGCGGCGACGTCGGCGGGGAAGCGCGGGCGGGTCCGCAGGGCGGGCCCGCCGAGCGTGGTCGGCGGGGGCTGGGGCGGGCTGGGCGGGTTCAGGACGGGCTCCGGTGGGTCGGGGGCAGGGGGCGTGCGGGGGTGCCGGGTCAGCGCGGGCCGACGGCCACGCTCTGCACGGTGAAGTGCTCCAGCAGCGGCGCGCAGGAGCGGCAGGGCGGCGCGTGGGTGCCGTGGGCCGGGTCGTGCTCCTCGCGGATCCGGACGGTGGTCAGCCGGGAGCCCTTGAGCGCCTTGCGGGCGTCCTGGACGCTCATCGGCTTGCGGGAGGCGCGCTTGGAGCGCCGGGCGTCGACCGTGGCCAGGTACTGGGAGAGCAGGACGGCCTCCGGGCAGCGGCCGGTGAACCGCTCGCGGTGCTCCAGCGGCAGCGCGTCCAGGAAGTCGGCGACCAGCGGGTGCAGCAGCGGACGCCGGGCGGGCTTGTCACCGGCCAGCGTGTGCACCTCCCCGCCCTTCAGCGACAGGGCGGCGGCGACGGCGGGCAGCAGGCTGTCGCGGTGGTGGCGCAACAGGGGCGGCCCGGCCGGTTCCCCGGTGGTCATGCGTCGTCCTCCTCCTCTTCCTCTTCCCGTTCCTCTTCCCGCCGACGGCACGGCCGGCAGGGTTGGCCCGGGGCAAGACTGTCAAATGTCACCGACATCCGCACAACCGGGGTACGAGGGTGGACGATCGGTCCCGGCGGCAGGCCGGACGCGCACGGGACGCTGGCCGGATCCGCACGCCGTCGTCACGACCCGTCCTCCGGTTTCCCCGATCCGCCCCCGGTCGTGAGTGGTGGCCGGTAGCGTTCCAGCAGTGGGCCGAGGGGTGGCCGGCCGGATGGGGGGTTTCCGGCGTGGCATGACAACTCCTGTGCCTGCTCTGGCCGTTGAGGCTGCCGGGGCAAGGGGGCTCCGGGGTCGGGCAAGGGGGGTCTTGCGATGACGGGGACGGAAACCGCCAACGAGGCTCCCGGCAAGCACCCGCCTGTGGCGCCGGCACGGTGTACCGGGGTCGGCCGGCCGGCAGCACCGCCGGGATCGCCGTCTACTCCTTCCACCCGCGCAAGCTGCTCACCACCGGCGAGGGCGGCATGGTCACCTGCCAGGACGGCGTACTCGCCGCCCGGCTGCGGCGGCTGCGCGAGCACGGGACGAGCGTCTCGGCGGCCGACCGGCACGCCGCGGCCGGCGGCGCGAGCCTGCTGGAGACCTACGACGAGATCGGCTTCAACCACCGGATGACCGACATCCAGGCCGCCATCGGCCTGGTGCAGCTGCGCAAGCTGCCCGCCATGGTCGCCCGGCGGCGCGAACTCGCCGAACGGTACCGGGGGCTGCTCGCCGGCACCGGCGTCCGGCTGGTCGCCGACCCGGCCCACGGCACCACCAACTACCAGTCCTGCTGGGTGCTGCCGCCCGACGGAGCCCCCGACCGGGCCGAGCTGCTCGCCCGGCTCGCCGCGGCCGGCGTCTCCGCCCGGCGCGGCATCATGGCCGCCCGCCTGGAGGCCCCGTACAAGAGGACGGCGCGGATGCCGCTGCCCGCCACCGAACTGCTCACCCGGCGCTCGCTGATCCTGCCGCTCTACCACGCGCTCACCGAGGAGCAGCAGGACCGGGTGGCCGCCGCCCTGCGCGCCGCGCTCGGCTGACCCGCCCGCGCCCGGCCGGGCCGCGCGCCCACCGGACCGACCCGGGACGGCCGTACGTCCGACCCGTCCGCCGAGACGCCCCAGGGGGAGACCAGGAAGACCACCGATCAGCCGCCCGTCCCGCTCGTCGACCTGAAGGCCGCCCACGCCGAGGTGGAGGCCGAGGTCCGGGCCGGGTTCGACCGGGTGCTGCCCACCGGCGGCTACATCCGCGGCCCCGAGGCGGACGGCTTCGAGCAGGAGTACGCGCGGGCGTCCACTACCCCGTGCCGGTCCACCTCCAGCCCGCGTTCCGTCACCTCGGCCACGGCGAGGGGACGTTCCCGGTCACCGAGCAGGCCGCCCGGGAGCTGCTCACCCTGCCGCTCTACCCGCAGATCACCGAGGGCCAGCAGGAGCGCGTCGCCGAGGCCCTCGCCGAGGCCCTCGCCAAGGCGCTCGTCCAGGGCCCGTCCGCGGACCCCCGCCGGCCGGGCGGTGCCGGGAGTTCGAGGACGGACCCCCGGGCCCGATCCGGCCCCGTCCCCCGGGCGGGGGTCCGTGGCCAGGGCCGACCCCCTACGCTGGTAGCCAGCAAGCGCACCGGAGTATTTTGCAGCAGCCAGTGGGGGCTCCCAGATGACGACAGGTCGGCCCGGCGTCGCCGCCGCACCGAACGCGGCGTACGCAGGTCAGGTGGTGCAGTTCCCGGACCCGGTCCGCGCGGAGCGGCACCCGGCCGGGGTCCGGGTGGACGAGTACGGCTTCCCGGACTTCGGCCCCTACGCCGCCGCGGCGGCCGAGGTCGCGGACCCGCCGGAGGGCTTCGGCGTCGACGAGCTGCGCCTGACCGACTACGTCTCGGCCAACGCCGCGCAGTTCACCCAGGGCCACCCGCTCTGGGCCGACCTGGAGACCGCCGTCGCCACGCCGCCCGGCTGGACCTGGCACCACGCGGTCGGCCGGGCCGCGCCCGGCTGGCGCCGGATGGAGCTGGTCCCGGTCGAGGTCAAGGCGCTGCTGCGGCACCACGGCGGCCTGGCCACCTCCAGCGCCGACCACGGCCGCCGCGGCACCCGCCCGCTGCAGGAACGCCGCCCCGTGCACTTCTCGCTCGCCAAGGACGGCGGCGACCCGATCGGCGTCACCGAGGACCTCGTGCAGCGCGCCGAGGAGCGCCTCGGCTACCGGCTGCCCGGCGCCTACCGGACGTTCCTCAAGCTCGGCGGCGGCCGCGCCCCCGTCGGCGTGGCGCTCGACCCCGAGCTCGGGCTGCTGCTCGACCAGCCGTTCCTGACCCTCAGCGAGGAGTACGGCACCGAGGACGTCGTCTACGCCAACAAGTGCCTGCGCGACCACCTCACCAAGGACTTCCTGGGCATCGCCTACGCCCAGGGCGGCATCGTGGCGCTCAAGGTGCGCGGCGAACGGACCGGCTCGGTCTGGTTCTGCCTCTACGACGACGCCCGTGACGGCGGCGGGCCCGAGGCGCCCGAGGACCGCGTCGCCCGGCTGCTGCTGCCGTGCGGGGAGGACTTCGACGCCTTCCTGCTCCGGCTGGCCGGCAGCCCGCCGGAGTTGGAGACGGTGGCGGAACTGATGGTGGACGGCGGGTTCGCCCGCGTCGTTCCGGTGGGCTGACGTGGCCCCGACGGCGGTGGTCAAGGGTGCCCGAGAAGCCGGGACGAAGCAGCAGGCGGGGATGAAGGGGACAGGAGTGAACCGGGCGTGGTGACGTATGCGCAGGCGCAGGAGCTCGCCGACGAGTGGATCAACGGCGGGGTGCCGCGTTCACAGCAGCGCGAGGTGCGGGTCCGGGAGTTCGACCTGGGCTTCGTCTGCTGGGCGGTCCAGCCCGGCGACGGCGCCCAGACCCAGGGCGAGGCGGGTGCCGACGGCGTCGGCGGTCCGGCCGCTTCCGGGGGGTCGGCCGCTTCCGGGGGTTCGGCCGGTGAGGTGCGGCTGGTGATCGCCCGGGACTCCGGCGCCAGCACGCTCTGGCCCGCGCTGCCCGTCAACGAGGTGGTCCGCCAGTACGAGGAGGTCTACGGCCGACCGGTGGCGGCCAACCCGGCCGGGGCGGCGAGGCCCGCGCCCGGGCCGGTCGAGGCGACGTCCTTCCTGCTCAGCCCGCCGCAGTGGCTCCAGGAGGCCGGCGCCGCGGCGATCGCGGCCGAGGCCGAGCGGCTGGGGACGCCGGAGCCTGCTCCCGCCCCCGCGCCGGCCGCGCCCGCCCCCGCCGTTCCCGCCACGGCCGCGGCCTCCGAGCCCGTGCCGGCGCCCGCCGTGCTGACCACGCCGCCGGTCTCCGAGCGCCCGGCCGGGGACGCGCCGACCATGCTCGCGCCGCCGCCCGGCCACGACGAGCCGGCCTTCCCGGTCCCGTCGCCCGCGCCCGTCGCGCCGGCCGGCCCGGCCGCTCCGCCGGCGCCGCCGGCCGGCTCCCCGGGGGTCGAGGCGGCGACCGTGCTGCTGCCCGACGGGCTGCGCACCAACGGGGCCGGCCTGCCCGGCGAGCCCCGGCCCGGCGCCGAGGCGGCCACCGAACTGCTGCCCGTGAGCGGCTACGACAGGCCCCCGGCCCCGGCCGAGGGGCCTGCCGCCGAGCCCGCGCGCACCCTGCTGGCGCCGCCGGAGGGCCTGCCGGGTCTGGCCGGCCTGCCGGGTGCTCCGGGTGGCCCGGGTACGCCGGGTGCGCCGGGTGCGCCGGGTGTTCCTGCTGGGCCGGGTGCGCCTGGTGCTGCTGGTCCGGGTGCGCCCGTGGAGTACGCGGCGACCATGCTGGCTTCGCCGGACGGTCTGCCGGGTCTGGCCGGTCTGCCGGGTGCTCCGGGTGGCCCGGGTACGCCGGGTGCGCCGGGTGTGCCGGGTGGCCCGGGTGTTCCGGGTGTTCCTGCCGGGCCGGGTGCGCCTGGTGCTGCTGGTCCGGGTGCGCCCGTGGAGTACGCGGCGACCATGCTGGCCTCGCCGGACGGTCTGCCGGGTCTGGCCGGCCTGCCGGGCGCTCCCGGCCCCGGCTCGCCCGCCGCCCCGCCCGCCGGTGACGCGTCGCAGGGCGCCCTCGGCCGCAGCGCGGGCGGTGCCCCGCCGCCCCCGCCCCCGGCGGGACTGCGCGGCACGGACGCGCCGGCCGGGCCGCCCGCCGCGCCCGCCCCGCCCGCCGGTGCCACGCCCGGTGCAGGGGTGGCGTACGAGCGCACCCAGCTGGCCGGCGCGATCGACCCGGCGCTGCTCGGCGCGCCCGTCGACCCCGGGACCCCGCCGTCCGGCGGCCCGGCCGTACCGCCGCCGCCCGGTGGCCCCGGCCCCGGCGCGCCCGTGGCCGGCTACGGCTACCCGGGAGCGGCCTCGCCCGTCGCCCCGGCCCCGGCGGCCGCCGTCCCCCCGGCGCCCGTCCCCGGCCCGCCGCAGGGTGCCCCGGTGCCGCCGGGCGTGCCCGCCGTCGGCCCGGGCTACTTCGCCGCGCTCAGCTACCGGGGCCCGGACGGCTCGGAGCAGAAGCTGCTGCACCGCAGCGAGCCCGGCACCCCGCACCCGGAGTGGAAGATCCTCCAGGACCTGCGCCGGCTGAACGTCCCGCCGGAGCAGGTGCTGGAGCTCTACACCGAGCTGGAGTCCTGCGACCTCCCGGGCGGCTACTGCAACCGGATGATCGCGGCGTCCTGGCCGAACGTCAGGCTCACCCACACCGCCGACTACGGCCGTGACCACCACTCCCGGCAGGCCGGGATGGCCCAGCTGCTCGACCACCTGGACGAGCTGCACCAGCTGGCCTCCGGCGCCCAGCGGGTCCGCCCGTTCCGGGTGCCGCTGCCCGCCCCGGGGACGGTCCCGCCGCTGCCGCCGATCGCACCGCAGCAGCTCGCCCAGGAGCTCGGCCAGGCCTTCGCCCAGAACGTGTTCCACTTCGAGCAGCGCGCCGTCTCGCGCCAGGGCGTCCCCGAGCCGGTGGCGCAGACCCTGATGTGGGCCGGCCTGCCGCGCGAGTTCGGCCCGTTCTTCTGGGCCCAGGCCCAGGAGGGCCGGCCGATCCCGACGCTCGCCGAGCTGGCCGCCGAGCGCGGCCTGGCGGGCGGCCCGGACTTCGGCGGCTACCTGGTGCTCGGCAACGACTACGGCCGCCAGCTCTGTGTGCAGTACGGCACGGCGCACGTGGTCGCGGTGGACATGGACGGAACCGGGGAGCCGCCCCGGTTCGTCAACAGCGGTGTACCGGAGTTCGTCCGCGCCCTGGCCCTGCTGGGCAGGATGTGGCGGCTGCGGTACGGGCTGACGCCGGACCAGGCCGGTCGCTGGACGACCGACTTCCAGGCCCAGCTCGCCGCGATCGACCCGGCGGCCCTGCAGTCGGCGGACACGTGGTGGGCCGTCCTGCTGGAGCAGTTCTGGGACGGCCTGTTGTAGCAGGTCGTCGCGGATCCGCGCAGGTGGAGGGGTCGTTCCGGTGTCCGGAACGACCCCTTCGGCGTGCCGCCGCGGCTCTGCCTCGTTGGGGTTTCGCCCTGATCTGCGCAAAATAGGTCAAGAGGATCGGTCTACTCGTCCGGTCCTCGACACGTTCCGATCAGTACCCCGTCGATTTGGAGACCGGGTCCTCGATCCGGTTCCCGATCCGTCCGATCCGTCCGATCATGGGCTCCGCAGCCCGCGACCCGAGGGGAAGAGCCCATGAGCGACGCCGTCCCCCAGTACGGCTTCACCGCTGCCCGGCGTGGTTACGCGCCCGAGCAGGTCGACCGAGCGCTGGCCGCGCTCACCGTCCAGCGCGACGAGGCGTGGGAACGGCTGAGCGTGCTCGGCGCCGGAATCCGGGAGATGGAGCGCCGCCTGGCCGACATCCAACAGGCCGCGGCCGACGCCCCGGAACCCGACTACCTGGTCCTCAGCGAGCAGGCCGCCGGCCTCGCCCGGATGGCCGAGAACGAGTCCCGCGCCGTCCGGGAGGCCGCCGAGCGGTTCGCCGAGGACCTGCGCGACGAGGTCTACGAGGCCGGCCAGGCCCTCGGTCAGGCCGCCAAGGAGTACGCCGTCACCACCCGCGCCGAGGCCGACCTGGCCGCCCGGCGCACCGACGAGCGGACCAGGGCCGAGGCCGAGACGATCCGGGCCGACACCGACCGGGACAACCGGACCCTGCGCGACTCCGCCACCGCCCACGCCGCCAAGGTGCGGGTCGCCGCCGCCGAGGCGTCCGAGCAGGCCGAGGCCGAGCTGGCCACGCTGCGCCGCAAGGCCGACGAGACCTTCGCCGCGGCCGAGGCCAGGGCCGACGCCGAGGACGCCGAGGTCTCCGCGACCGCCGAGCGCCGGCTCAAGGAGGCCGAGCAGCACCGGGAGACCGTGCTCGGGCAGATCAAGCAGTCGGACGCCGAGGCGCAGGCCCGGGCGGACGAGCTGATCGAGCAGGCCCGCCGCGAGGCCGAGCGGATCAACGCGGCCAGCGAGAACGAGCAGCGCGAGTTCTCGGTCCGGTACGAGACGGTGCAGCAGCACCTGGACCACATCAAGGGCACCCTCGCCTCGCTCACCGGCGCGGCGGTGGGTGCGGTCGAGCCCGCCGAGGAGGCCCCGGAGCCGCAGGCCGTCCCGCCGCAGGCCGCGGCGGGTGCTGCGCCGGCGTCGGAGGCTGCCGGGTCGGGGGCCGCCGGGGCGGGGGTCGTCGGGTCGCAGGTGGCTGCGCCGGAGGTGGACTCGGAGGCGGACACCGGCGAGATCGCGGTCGCCGACCTGCGCAAGGACGTCGCCGCGGGTGCCGGCCGGTCGGCCGCTCCGGCGGAGGCGGCCACGACGGTGCTGCCGGTCACCCCGGGCAGGGTCACGCCCGGGCCGGTGGCTCCCGCCGCTGCGCCGGCCGCTCCGGCCGGGATGCCGCCGCGGCCGTCCTCGCCGCCGAGCGGGGCGTCCGCGACCGGTGCTGCTCCCTCCGCTGCCGTGGTGGCGCCGGGGCGCCAGGAGGAGGAGACCCGGATCATCCCGAAGATCGTGATCGTGGACGACGGCGCCGACTACGCCACCCCGAACACCGTCGGCTACAACCGGCGCTGACTGCTGACGCCTGACGGCTGACGGCCGACGCCTGATGCCCGATGGCTGAGGCCCGACGCCTCGCCGTCGGCCGGCCGGCGTCGGCCCGACCGGTGGCGGTTACGAGCCGTCGCCCGCCAGCAGCCGCGCGAGTTTCGCGTCCTGGGCCCTGACCGCCTCCTTCTGGGCGGTCAGGGCCTGCGCGTTGCGGTCGATCAGCTGCTGCTGGTAGCCGGTCAGGACGGCGAACCAGATCCCGGCCAGGTTGCTCCGGCCGGTGCAGTCCGCGTCGGCGCGGGCCGTCGCGAGTTCGGCCGGGGTGACGTCCGGGGCGGCCCGGAAGCGCTCCGGCAGCGCCGCCGGGGCGTCGGCCGTGAAGCCCGCGGCGGTCATGCAGGCGGACCACTCCCCGGTCGCGGCGGTCACCCGGGTGTCGCGGCCGGTCGCCGCGACCGACTCGTCGAAGAGCCGGCCGACCAGCTCGGTGCCCGGGCCGGACGGCGAGCCGATCCGCTCCGCCGCCTGCCGGTCGCAGTCCACCCGGGCGCTGTCGTAGGCCTCCCCGGAACCGGCCGCCGGCCCGGTCGGCCGGGGGAGGGTCCGCTTCGGCGGGTGGAAGCCCTGGACACCCGCGACCGCCGTCCCGAGGTACCCCCAGGCGCCGGCCGGCAGGGCCGTCGCGTTGTCGGGGGCCTGTGCGGCCTGCAGACCGTCGCCGCCGAAGCCGGTGTACCCGGCCTTGCGCATGCAGGAGACGATCAGCGCATTTCTCGCCTGAATCTCTTTCACGGCCACCTGGTCATCGGCCTGATAAGCGGAGAGCGGAAGTCCGGTCATTCCGGCGCGCCCGGATTCGGGGGCTTTCGGTGTGCCGATCGGCGGCGGGGTGGGCGGGGATTGCGCCGGGTCGTTTCCGGATGAGCTGGTGCAACCCGCAGAAAAGGCCGATAAAGAGGCCGCCAGGGTGATGGCGGCGAATCGCCCGAAATGTGGTGGACGTGCCAAACTCCTGCTCCGATCCTCAGGCGTGGCAAGGTGGTTCGGACCCTAGCGCATTCCGGTTCGGCTCGTTTTCGGCGGGCACTCGCAAGGTCCGGCTTGGCCTGAAATCAACTGTTCGCCGGCGGGGCCCCGTGTAAATCTCTGGAGTCGCAACCGCTGCCGACGGAGGGGTTTCATGATTCGCCGCACAAATCCCGCAAATCCTCGCGGAGTACGTCGCCCGGAAAATGGCACGGCCCGCCGGGCCGGTGCTCTCGCCGTCCTCACCGCAGCCGCGGCCGCACTGCTGCCGGTCACCGGCGCGAACGCGGTGAACCGGGTCGATTGCGGGAACCGCACCGATTTCGCGAAGGTGTACAACTACGGCTACAGCGGACAGCTCTGCTTCGCGAACGACGGCTGGATGGCGGTCCGCGTCTACAACGTCGACCGGATCGACGCCGGCAACAACCGGGTCATCACCTATCTCGGGGGCGGCCTGGGCTCCTGGACCGTCTTCAACTGGGAGCAGTACGACTTCAACGGCCACCAGGGGTATGAGGTGATGATGTACGACATCAACCTCTCCCGCTGGTAGCCGGAGCAGGGTCCCCCCATGCGGTGCCGGGCTGGTGCGGACGCCCGGCCGCCGCGTTCCCGCAGGCCGCGGCCGGGTCGGGTCAGAGCACCTCGACGGCCGCGCCGGAGAGCCGGCGTCGGCAGTCCAGCACGTACCGGGCGTGCTCGGTCACCGCGTCGTAGTCGAAGTCGTCGTGGTCGGCGAGCAGCACCACCGCGTCCGCCGCGGCCAGCTCCTCCGGCGTCGCCTCGACCCGGCGGACGGCGGCGAACGGGTCGCCGTGCCGGTCCTGCTCGGCCACCCGCTGCCCGGGGATCACCGGCTCCGGGACGTGCACCCCGACCACCACGTGCGGGTCCGCGGCCCGGACCTCGGCGCCCATCCGGGTCAGCAGCTCGGCGACCCGGGCGGCCGGGGTCTCCCGGGCGTCACCGGTGTTCCTCTTGTACGCGAGCCCGAGCAGCAGCACCCGGGCGCCCTTCACCGAGCGCTGCCGGTCGTTCAGTGCCTCCCCGAGCCGGCGCACCACGTAGTCGGGCATGTGGCCGTTGACGTCGTTGGCCAGCTCGACGAAGCGGAACGACTGGCCGAGCGCCCGCTCCGCCCGCCAGGGGAGGTACGACGGGTCGATCGGCAGGCAGTGCCCGCCGACGCCGGGACCGGGGGTGAAGCGCAGGTAGCCGAACGGCTTGGTGGAGGCGGCGTCGATCGCCTCCCAGACGTCGATGCCGAGGTCGTGCGCGAACATCGCCAGCTCGTTGACCAGCGCGATGTTCACGTGCCGGAAGGTGTTCTCCAGCAGCTTGGTCAGCTCGGCCTCCTTGCAGGAGGAGACCGGCACCGTCCGCTCGACCAGCCGGCCGTAGAAGCCCTCGACCGCCGCCAGCGCCGCCGGGTCGATGCCGGAGACCACCTTCGGGGTGTTCTCCAGCCGCCAGGTCGGGTTGCCCGGGTCGATCCGCTCGGGGCTGTAGCCGAGGTGGAAGTCCCGGCCCGCGGTCAGTCCGGACCCCTCCTCCAGCAGCGGCGCGAGCAGTTCCTCGGTGGTGCCCGGGTAGGTGGTGGACTCCAGGACGACGGTCGCCCCCGGCCGCAGGTGCTGGGCGAGCAGTGCGGCCGAGGCCTCGATGTACGACAGGTCGGGCACGCCGTCGCGCAGCGGCGTCGGCACGGTGATCACCGCGATGTCGAAGCCCGCCACGTCGGACGGCTCGGCCGACGGCAGGTACGTCCCGTTCTCCAGCAACGGCCGCAGCCGCTCGGCGGGGATGTCCTCGACGTAGGACTCGCCGACCGCCAGCCGTTTGATCCGGCGCTCGTCCACGTCGTAGCCGACCACCTGGTACCCGACCTCGGCCGCCCGGACCGCCAGCGGCAGCCCCACGTAACCCTGGCCTGCGATGACAACGCGCATGACGAGGCACCCCCTCCAACGCGACGCCCCCTGGCCCCTCCGGGCGTCTCCACACGGTCTCCACCACAGGGTAGGGAGGGCGGCCCGGCCCGGGAGCGCGTTCGCGCAAAAGGGACGGCGCGGATGTGCGGGGGCCGTGAACGGGCGCCGCGGGCCGGTACCGGGAACGAAAATGCGGGCCGGTACCGGGAACGAGAAAGCGGTCCGGTGTCGGGCACGCACCGTGGGCCGGTGCCGGGGACGAAAGAGGCCGAGACCCGTGGCGCCCTCCAGGAAAGGGCGCCACGGTTCCCGGCGCTTGGGCGGGCGCCCCCACCCAGGGTCGCCCGGCCTCGCACTCCCGACCCCCATCGGGTGTGCGACCGTGCCTTCCGCAGCCATCCCCCACGGTTGGGTGCGGCGGGCACGTTCACCATGGTGCGCGATCTCCATGGACGGGCAGTGACAGGAGTATGTCCAGTTCGTGGCGGATCACGAAGGCGTGGCCGCAGCCTGCGGCCGGTGCTTCGTCCGCGTCCGGGTGCCCGGCGGACGTGCGCGGGTGCGTGCCCCGGCCGTGCACCACGTGCGTGTCGTTGCCGCGGCGTAGGCTGGAGACCCCCGGCCGTTCGGCGTGCCGGGCCGTTCGCGTTGCCCCGGCGGGCCTTCGCCGCCCCGGGACAGCACCAGCCACGGGACGAAGAAGAGACTCCAGATGAGCCTGACCGGACTGCTCGATGTCGTCGCACGGGACGCCGCGCTCGCCGAGGCGATCGAGGCCGCGACCGCCGCCGGTGCCGCGGCGGGCGGCCGCCACCACCTGGACCTGGTCGGCCCGCCCGCCGCCAGGCCGTTCGCCATCGCCGCGCTGGCCCGCGCGCTGGCCGGGCAGGCGGCCGGGGAGCGCGGCCGACCGGTGCTCGCCGTCACGGCGACCGGCCGGGAGGCCGAGGACCTCGCCGCCTCGCTCCGCTCGCTGCTGCCGGCCGACGCGGTCGCCGAGTACCCGGCCTGGGAGACGCTGCCGCACGAGCGGCTCTCGCCGCGTTCGGACACCGTCGGCCGCCGCCTCGCCGTGCTGCGCCGCATCGTGCACCCGCGGGCGGACGACCCGGCGGCCGGGCCGGTGCAGGTGATCGTGGCGCCCGTCCGCTCGGTGCTCCAGCCGCAGGTCAAGGGGCTGGCCGAGCTGGAGCCGGTGGCCGTCCGCAGGGGCGAGTCGCACGACCTCGAGGAGGTCGCCCGCAGGCTCGCCGCAGCCGCCTACGCCCGGGTCGAACTGGTCGAGAAGCGCGGCGAGTTCGCCGTGCGCGGCGGCATCCTGGACGTCTTCCCGCCGACCGAGGAGCACCCGCTGCGGGTGGAGTTCTGGGGCGACGACGTCGAGGAGATCCGCTACTTCAAGGTCGCCGACCAGCGTTCGCTGGAGATCGCCGAGCACGGCCTCTGGGCGCCCCCCTGCCGTGAGCTGCTGCTGACCGACGAGGTGCGGGCACGGGCCGCCGAGCTCGCCGCCGAGCACCCCGGGCTGGCCGAGATCCTCGACAAGATCGCGGAGGGCATCGCGGTCGAGGGCATGGAGTCGCTGGCGCCCGTCCTGGTGGACGACATGGAGCTGCTGCTCGACGTGCTGCCGCTCGGCTCGGTCACCGTGGTCTGCGACCCGGAACGGGTCCGCACCCGGGCCGCCGACCTGGTGGCGACCAGCCAGGAGTTCCTGCACGCCTCCTGGGTGGCGGCCGCGGCCGGCGGCGACCGGCCGATCGACCTGGAGGCGATCGACGTCTCCGCGGCCTCGCTGCGCTCGCTCGCCGAGGTGCGCGAGCACGCCGCCGAGATCGGCCTGCCCTGGTGGTCGGTCAGCCCGTTCGCGACGAGCGGGTCGGCCGTCGACGGGATCCTGGAGTTCGACGCCGACACGCTCACCCTCGGCATGCACGCCGTCGAGGCCTACCGGGGCGACACCGCCCGCGCGATCGCCGACGCCAAGGAGCGGCTGGCCGCCGACTGGCGGGTCGTCATGGTGACGGAGGGCCACGGCCCGGCCTCCCGGCTCGCCGAGGTGCTCGGCAACGAGGGCATCCCGGCCCGGCTGGTCGCCGACCTCGCCGAGGCGCCGACCCGGGACGTCGTGTACGTCTCCTGCGGCTCGATCGAGCACGGCTTCGTCGACGAGACGCTCAAGCTGACCGTCATCACCGAGACCGACCTCTCCGGCCAGAGGTCCTCCACCAAGGACATGCGGCGGATGCCGTCCCGGCGCCGCAACGCGATCGACCCGCTGGCGCTGGTGGCCGGTGACTACGTCGTCCACGAGGCGCACGGCGTCGGCCGGTACGTCGAGATGGTCCAGCGCACCGTGCAGGGCGCCACCCGCGAGTACCTGGTGCTGGAGTACGCGCCGGCCAAGCGCGGACACCCCGGCGACCGGCTCTTCGTGCCGACCGACCAGCTGGACCAGGTCACCAAGTACGTCGGCGGCGAGGCCCCGACGCTGCACCGCCTGGGCGGCGCGGACTGGGCGAAGACCAAGCAGCGGGCCAAGAAGGCGGTCAAGGAGATCGCCGCCGACCTGATCAAGCTGTACTCCGCCCGGATGGCCGCCCCCGGCCACACCTTCGGCCCGGACACCCCGTGGCAGCGCGAGCTGGAGGACGCCTTCCCCTACGCGGAGACGCCCGACCAGCTGACCACCATCGCCGAGGTCAAGTCCGACATGGAGAAGTCCGTCCCGATGGACCGGCTGATCTGCGGCGACGTCGGCTACGGCAAGACCGAGATCGCCGTCCGGGCCGCCTTCAAGGCCGTGCAGGACGGCAAGCAGGTGGCGGTGCTGGTACCGACCACGCTGCTGGTGCAGCAGCACTTCTCCACCTTCGCCGAGCGGTACGCCAACTTCCCGGTGACGGTGAAGGCGCTGTCCCGCTTCCAGACCGACAGCGAGGCGAAGGCCGTGCTGGAGGGGCTCTTCGAGGGCTCGGTGGACGTCGTCATCGGCACCCACCGGCTGTTCTCCTCCGAGACCCGGTTCAAGGACCTCGGTCTGGTGATCGTCGACGAGGAGCAGCGGTTCGGCGTCGAGCACAAGGAGCAGCTGAAGAAGCTCCGCGCCAACGTGGACGTGCTGACCATGTCCGCCACCCCGATCCCGCGCACCCTGGAGATGGCGGTCACCGGCATCCGCGAGATGTCCACCATCACCACCCCGCCGGAGGAGCGGCACCCGGTGCTGACCTTCGTCGGCCCGTACGACGAGAAGCAGATCTCGGCCGCCATCCGGCGTGAACTCCTGCGGGAGGGCCAGGTGTTCTACATCCACAACCGGGTCGAGTCGATCGACAAGGCGGCGGCCCGGCTGAAGGACCTCGTCCCCGAGGCGCGGGTCGCCACCGCCCACGGGCAGATGGGGGAGACGGCGCTGGAGAAGGTCGTCGTCGACTTCTGGGAGAAGGAGTTCGACGTCCTGGTCTCCACCACGATCGTGGAGTCGGGCATCGACATCTCCAACGCCAACACCCTGATCGTCGAGCGCGGCGACACCTTCGGCCTCTCCCAGCTGCACCAGCTGCGCGGCCGGGTCGGCCGTGGCCGCGAGCGCGGCTACGCGTACATGCTGTACCCGCCGGAGAAGCCGCTGACCGAGACCGCCCACGAGCGGCTGGCCACCATCGCCCAGCACACCGAGATGGGCGCCGGCATGTACGTGGCGATGAAGGACCTGGAGATCCGCGGCGCCGGCAACCTGCTCGGCGGCGAGCAGTCCGGCCACATCGCGGGCGTCGGCTTCGACCTCTACATGCGGATGGTCGGCGAGGCGGTGGCCGAGTTCCGGGAGTCGCTGGCCGGCGGCGGCGAGCCGGAGGAGGAGCCGCTGGAGGTCAAGATCGAGCTGCCGGTCGACGCCCACGTGCCGCACGACTACGCCCCGGGCGAGCGGCTGCGGCTCCAGGCGTACCGCTCGATCGCGGCGGTCAACTCCGAGGACGACATCAAGCAGGTCCGGGACGAGCTCGTCGACCGGTACGGCAAGCTGCCGGAGCCGGTGGAGAACCTGCTCCTGGTAGCAGCGCTGCGGCTGTACGCGCGGCGCTGCGGGATCGCGGACATCACGCTGCAGGGCTCCAACGTCCGGTTCGGGCCGGTCGAGCTGCGGGAGTCGCAGCAGTTGCGGCTGAACCGGCTCTACCCGCGCAGCCAGGTGAAGGCGGCCGCCCAGCAGCTGCTGGTGCCCCGGCCGAGCACCGGCCGGATCGGCGGCAAGCCGCTGGTCGGGCGTGAACTGCTGGGGTGGTGCCGGGAGTTCCTGTCGGCGATGTTCGACGACCTGGCGGGGGCGAAGAAGTAGGAGTAGCGGCGGGGAGGTTCGCGCGCCGCTTCGGCGGGGCGGGCGGGGTGGTGCCGCCTGCTGCGGTGGGCGACCTGTCCGCCGCGGTGGTGCCGCCGGCTGTGGTGGGCGACCTGCCCGTCGGGGCGGGGCGGGTCTGTCGGCTGCGGCGGGGAGGGCCTGCCGGCTGCTGCCGGTGGTTTCGCCTGCGGCGGGGCGGGGCGCCGCCGGTCGGGCCTTGCGGCGGTCTCGGGCCAGGTGCCTGAGGCCGCCGTCGTGCGTCCGCCGGGTGCTGCTCCGGGTCAGCCGAGCTTCCACTGGCCGGTCTGCGGGGCGAAGCCGCTGTCGAGGCCGAACTGGGCCTTGTCGAGCTTGGCGTCCTTCGGCACCTCGAAGGTGACGAAGCCGAGCGCGCTCTCGCCGGGGGCGATGTTGGCGGGGATCTGGAAGCCCGGGCCCGCCTTGGTGTTGGCGACCGTCGTACCGAAGGCCTGGCCCTGGGCGTCCAGCACCTTGGCGCTGTTGGCGGGGACGTCGCTGTAGGCCTTCTTGCCGCTCGCCTTGATCCGGAACTGGATCGAGACGAAGCGCTTGCCGTCGGCCGGGTGGGTGAACTCGTCCTCGCCCTCGGTGTTGTCCACGACCTTCACCAGGGTCACGTCGGCGGTGTCGGCCGGGTCGTTGCCCTTGAGCGCGATGGTGTCCCCCACCTTGGCCGCGCCCTTGGGGGCGTCGGCCGGCTTGCTCTCGGAGGGTGCGGCGGCACCGGTGGAGCCGGCCGCGGCCGCGGGGGCCGAGGCGGCGGCGGTCTGCTTCGGCTCGGTGGAGACGCCGGAGCCGGTGGAGTTGCAGGCGGTCGCGGTGAGGGCGACCAGTGCGGCGCCCAGCAGCAGGGCGGCGTTGCGGCGGGGGGTGGTGGCGACGGCCATGAGGTGCTCCTGGTTCTCGGTCCTGGGTTGTCGGCGCTGCTGCGCTGTCGACAGGAGGATCACATCATTCGCTGTGAACGATGTCAACGGCTATTCGCAAAACGCCTCTGTTCACGTGTGAACTTCGGGATGGGGTGTGCTGGCTATGCTGTGTGGTCACACCCCAGCCCGCGTGCCGCCGAAGGAGCCCCCATGCCGGACCGTCCCGAGGTGACCGCCGTCGAGATCGCCCGGCTGGCCGGGGTCGGACGGGCCGCCGTCAGCAACTGGCGCCGCCGCCACGCCGACTTCCCCCGCCCGGTCGGCGGCACCGACAGCAGCCCGACCTTCGCGCTCGACGAGGTGGCGGACTGGCTCCGCGGCCAGGGCAAGATCGCCGAACTGCCGCTGCTGGAACGCGTCTGGCAGTTGCTGGAGACCCTCCGCGACCCCGCCGGCCACCCCGCCGCGCCGCTCCTCCAGGCCGGGGCCGTCCTCCTGCTGCTGCACCGCGAGCCCGGACGCTGGCCCGCCCTCGCCGCGGAACCCGACACCCGGCTCGCCACCGCCCTGCCGCGCGCGCTCGCCGACGTCGCCGGCCGGACCCTGGGCGACGGCGCCGCCGCCCTCCGTCTCCCCGGCCTGCTCGGCTCCACCCAGCTGGACCTGGCCCGCCTGCTCGCCGAACTCGCCTCCGCCGCCGGTGCCCCCGGGGCGTACGAGCAACTGCTCACCCGGTACGCCGAGGCCAACAGCCGCCAGCTCAGCCCCACCCCGCCCGAGGCCGCCGAGCTGCTCGCCGCCGTCGCCGGCGTTCCCGCCACCGTGCTCGACCCGGCCTCCGGCCTCGGCGCCCTGCTGCTCGCCCTGCCGTCCACCACCGGCCGCTACGGCCAGGACGCCGACCAGGTCACCGGCGCGCTCGCCGCCCTGCGGCTCGCCCTGCACGCGCCCGCGGCCGAACCCGGGCCGCTCCCGGCCGAGATCCGGGCCGGCGACGCGCTGCGTGCCGACGGCTACCCGGGCGACACCTTCGAGGCGGTGCTCTGCCAGCCGCCCTACAACGAACGGGACTGGGGCCACGACGAGTTGCAGTTCGACACCCGCTGGCCGGGCGGCCTCGTCCCGCCGCGCGGCGAGTCCGAACTCGCCTGGGTGCTGCACTGTCTCGCCCACACCCGCCCCGGCGGCCTCGCCGCCCTGCTGCTGCCGCCGACCGTCGCCGGCCGCCGGGCCGGCCGCCGGGTCCGCGCCGAGCTGCTGCGCTCGGGCGCCCTGCGCGCCGTCGTCGCCCTGCCGGCCGGCGCCGCCCCGCCGTACGGGGTGCCGCTCCACCTCTGGGTGCTGCGTGCGCCCCGGCCGGGCGACGACTTCCGGCAGGTGCTGATGCTCGACGCGTCGTCCGCCTCGCTCGCCGCCTCGCCGGCCGCCGCGGAGACGGGGGAGGGCGGACGCGACAGGGTCCGCTGGGCCGAGCTGCGCCGGACGGTCCTGGACGCGTGGCGCGCCTTCGACCTCGCGGCCCGCGAAGGCCTGCCGCTGCCGGAGGACCGGCCGGGCGTCCACCGGACGATGGCCGCGATCGACCTGCTCGACGACGAGACCGACCTCTCGCCCGCCCGGCACGTCCCGCCCGCCTCACCGGTCGGCGGTGCTGCCGAACTCGCCCACCTGACCGGCCGGCTGCGCGAGCTGCTGGGCGGGCTCGCGGACCCGGCCGCACTGCTGCCGGAGCCGGGCGCTGCCGGGGCGGGTGCGGCCGGGGCGGGTGCGGCGGGCGCGGCGGCTCCCGCGCTCTCCGGGCTCTCCGTGGTCTCCGTGGGGGAGCTGGTCCGCGGCGGGGTGTTGGAGGTGTACTCCTCCGGTTCCGGCGCACCGGCCCGCCCGGCGGGCGCCGGCCCCGCCGGCACCCCCGTGCTGACGGATCAGGACCTCATCACGGGCAACCCGCCCAGCGCGGTCCTCGACACGGCGCGCCCGACAGGTACGACCGGCACGACAGGTACGACCGGTGCGACGGGCGCGGCCGGGGACGTCCGCATCCGGCCCGGCGACGTCCTCGTCCCCGCGCTCGGCGGTGGGGTGGCCCGGGTCGTGCCACCCGGCAGCCCGCTCACGGGCGCCGCGCTCGGCCGCCAGCTCCACCTGCTGCGCCCCGACCCGGCCGCGCTCGACCCCGACTTCCTGGCCGGCCAGTTGCGGTCCACGGCCTCCACCCGCCGCGCCGCCAGCCACGCCTCCACCACCGCCCGCCTCGACATCCGCCGCGTCGAACTCCCGCGGCTCCCGCTCGCCGAGCAGCGCGCCCTCGGTGCCGCCTTCGCCGGCCTCGCCACCTTCGACACCACCCTCCAGCAGGCCGCCGCGCTCGCCCGCACCCTGACCCAGGCCCTCACCGACGCGCTGGCGACCGGCACGCTCCAGCCACCGACGGGCTCCTGACCTCCCGTCGGCCGGAGTGCGGCCCGAGCCGGTGAAGACCGGCACCGGGCACCGGTCCGGGCAGGCCCGGGCGCGGTTGCGCCGGGATCCGAGGTGCGGGAGGCCCTTCGGCGGGGCGGTGGCTGGCGGTACGGTGTCCGGGGTTCGTCCGTACCGCGGGCGACCGCCGTCCTCACCCGCTCAGGAGCGCACATGTCAGGGCAGTACCCCGGGCAGTTCGGACCGCCGTCCGGCGGCGCGTTCCCGGGCGGCGCGCCCGCCGGGGGCATACCGGGCGGGCCCCCGTACGGCGCCCAGCCGTACCCCGCCCAGCCCTACTCCGCCCAGCCGTACCCCGCTCCGGCCTACCCCGTCCCGCCGACCCAGCCCGTCCCGGCGTTGCGCCCCGCGATGGCCGCCGGCCCGTTCGGCGTGCTCGGGCGTGTGCTGTGGGCCCTGGTCCCGCTGGTGACCATCGGTCTGCTCGGCGCGATCCCCTCACTGTTGCTGGCGATCCGCCGGCGGCGGGCGTACGACATCGCCGGTGCGGTGGTCTTCGTCGCACTGTTCCTCACGTACCTGGTCTGCGCGGGCGTCGCCGGCGGCACCAAGGCGCCCACCGCGGACACCATCGGCATGGTGGCGATGGTGCTGATGTGGTTCGGCGCGCCGCTGCACTTCCTGGTGATGGACCTCCAGGTGGTGTGGAACGCGGGCCGACCGAAGCCTCCCGCCCCCGCGGCCTACTACGCGCCGCCCGCCGCGCCGCACGCCGCACCGACCATGCCCGCCGCACCGACCATGCCCGCGGCGCCGGCCATGCCCGCTGCGCCGTACGGACCGTACGGGCAGGGTCCGGCGGCCGGGTACGCGACCCCGGCGCCCGCCCCCGCCCCCGCCCCCGGGTACGCGCCCCCCGCTGCCGGGCCCGCTCCCGCTGCCGGACCTGCTCCCGCGACGGGTGACGAGCTGCGCGAGCTGGGTGAGCTGCTGCGCCGTCAGGCCCGCGAGGGCGGCCGGCCGTGACCGCGGACCGGGTGATCGGCGGCCGGTACCGACTGGCCGAGAAGATCGGCCACGGCGGTATGGGCCAGGTCTGGGGCGGCTACGACGAGCGGCTGGACCGCCCGGTCGCCGTCAAGCTGCTCCGCACCGACCACCTCCTCGGCGCCGGCCCGTCCGCCAACGGCGGCGGTCGCACCGGTGGTGGCGGGGCCTCCGGGGTTTCCGGGGACGCCGGGGGCGCCACCGATCGCCTGCGCCACGGCGACGAGCTCCACCGCCGCTTCCTGCGCGAGTGCCGGATCACCGCGGCCCTCGACCACCCCGGCCTGGTCACCGTCTTCGACGCGGGCGAGGACGACGGCGAGCTCTACCTCGTGATGCAGCGCGTTCCGGGCGTCAGCCTGGCCGACCTGATCGCCGAGGACTCGCCGTTCCCGGTCGAGCGCGCGGTCGCCGTCGCCGCCCAGCTCTGTGCGGCGCTGGCCGCCGTCCACGCCGTGCCGGTGGTCCATCGCGACCTCAAGCCCAGCAACGTGATGGTCCGCGACGACGGCCGGACCGTCCTGCTCGACCTCGGCATCGCCACCGCGCTCGACACCGAGGCCACCCGCCTCACCCTCACCGGCGTCCCCATCGGGAGTCCTTCGTACATGGCCCCCGAGCAGGCGCTCGCCGCGGTCATCGACCCGCGCAGCGACCTGTACGCGCTCGGGTGCCTCCTGCACGCGATGCTCACCGGCGAGGAGCCGTTCCGCGCACCCACCGCGCTCGGCGTGCTGCGCCGCCACGTCGACGAACCGCCGGTACCGCTGCGCGAGATCCGGCCCGACGTCCCGGAACCGCTCGAACGGCTGGTCCTCGACCTCCTCGCCAAGCAGCCCGCCGACCGCCCGGCCCACGCCCAGCAGGTGTACGCGCGGCTGCTCCCGCTGCTCCCCACGGCCGTCCCGGCCCCGCAACCCCGGTACGGGCCGTTGCCCGACCCCACCCGCCCGTACCGTCACCCCCACCAGCCGCAGCCCCGGCCGGGGGACTCGGCAACGGCGCCGGCCGCCGTGCCGTCGGCCGTCGTGCCGTCGACGGCTGTACCGCCGGTCGCCGTGCCGCCGAACGCTGTACCGCCGGTCGCCGTGCCGCCGGCCCCGCGGGGGGAACCGCACCCGTTCCTGATGTCCGCGGTGCCCGCGCGCGAGTCGGACCTGGCGGCCGCCTGTGCCCGGCTCTCGGACCTGGTCGACGCCGGCCGCCGCGCCGAGGTGCTCGACCTCGCCGCCACGCTGCTGCCCCGCGCCGAGGCCGAACTCGGGGACGGCGCACCGCTCGTCCGCACCATCCGGACCATCTACGCCCGCACCCTCCACCAGGAGCAGCGCTACCAGCACGCGCTCCCCGAGTACCGGTCGCTCGCCGCCACCGCGGACGGCGGCCCGGACGGCCCGCAGGGGCTGGAGCACCGGTACCGGGCCGCCGAGTGCCTGGAGCGGCTCGGCCGGGGCGCAGAGGCGCTCGTCGAATACCGCGCGCTGCTCGCCGCCGACCCGGGCCCCGAGCCGGACCGGGTCTTCGACATCCGCGAACGGATCGGAACCCTGCTCACCGCGGGCGGCGACGCCGAGGCGGCCTGGCAGTGGCTGCTCCAACTCCTCTTCGACCGCGAACGCCGTGACGGCCCGCACCACCCGGCCGTCCGCCGCCTCCGCCAGACCCTCGACACCCTGCAGGCCCACCGCACCACCAACAACCCCGACCCCCGCACCACCCCCTGGCGCTGACACCACGCCGCCCGCGCGGCACCCGGGTGGCCCCGCGCCCGTCCTGATCACCCCGGGCCCCGAGGAGCAGGAAACCGGGTCGGCCTGACGTCCCGTACCGGGCGTAGCGTCCTCACCCCGGCCACTCCGCCCGCTTCGCCGCCGGCGCCCGGGTTCGCCGTGCCCGTCCCTGCTGGTGTTCCTGTGCCGGGGTATGACTTTCGGCAGATCCGGTGCAGCACTGGGCCTCCGTAGGGTCGTCACCGTGCGGACGAACGGACAGCGGTGGGGCGGACGGGTCGACGGCGGGCTGCTGGTGGGGGCTTCGGCGGCGATCGGGCTGAGTGTGGCGAGCATCTGGTGGGCCGTGCCGGCGGTCGGTGCGGCGTTCCTGGCCGGGTGGCGGATGGAGCGGGCGCGGCCGGCGGTGGTGCTCCTGGTCGTCCTGGTGGCCGTCGGGGTGCCGGCGGCGCTGATGGTGCCGGGGTGGATGGTGCCGGGGACGTCGGTCCTGTCCCTGGTGATCTGTGCCGGCATGGGGCCCTGGATGGTGGGCCGGTTCTGGCGGCAGTCGCAGGAGCTGGTGCGGGCCGGGTGGGAGCTGGCCGAGCGGCTGGAACGGGAGCAGCAACTGGTGGCCGAGCAGGCCCGGTTGCGCGAGCGGGCCCGGATCGCGCAGGACATGCACGATGCGCTCGGCCATGACCTGAGCCTGATCGCCCTGCGGGCCGGCGCCCTGAAGCTGGCTCCCGACCTGGCCGGGCCGCACCGGGAGGCGGCCCAGGAGATCCGGGCCGGCGCGGGGGCGGCCGTGGAGCGGCTGGCGGAGGTGATCGGGATCCTGCGGGACGACGCGGACGGGTCGTCCGCCCGGGGCCCGGCCGACGCGGGCGTCGCCCAGTTGGTCGAGGAGGCGGCCGCGGCCGGCCTGGACGTCGGGCTGACCGTCACCGGCGAGGCGGACGGTCTGCCGCGCGCAGCCGAGCACGCCGCCTTCCGGGTGGTCCAGGAGGCACTGACCAACGCGGCCAAGCACGCCCCGCGGGCGGCGGTCACCGTACGGGTGGCCCACACATCGGACGGCGCCCGCGTCCAGGTGGTCAACGGCCCGTCGCCGGTGGACCTGTCAACAGGGAGCCCGTCAACAGGGGGCCCGTCAGCGGTGGGTCCGGCGGCCGGCGCGGGTGGTGGCGGCCGGGGCCTGATCGGCCTGGCCGAGCGGGTCAGGCTGGCGGGTGGAACCTTCAGCCACGGGCCCCGCGCCGGCGGTGGCGGTTTCGAGGTCTCCGCGTACCTTCCGCGTTCCGGTGCCCCCGTCGCCGCCGCCGTGCCCGTCACCGTCTCGCCGGCCCGCGAACTGCACCACGCCCGCCGCCGGGTGGGCCGGATGATGGTGGCGGTCGTCCTGGTGCCGCTGGCCACCGTGCTGGTGCTGACCACCGTCCTGCGAGGATGGGCGGTCTACACCGCCGGCCGCGCCGTGCTGGACCCGGCGGACTACGCGTTGCTGCGGGTCGGCCAGGACCGTGCGACGGTGCAGCGATTTCTGCCGGAGCGTCAGTTTCCGTACCATCCGTCCGCAGGGAACCCGCCACCCCGGGGAGAAGGTGTGACGTGCGAGTACTACGCCATCACGGCCAAGCCGTTCAACGACGACCGCTCCGGAGACGCGTACCGGCTCTGCTTCCAGGGCGACGTGCTGATCTCCTTGGACGCCCTGATCGCGTGAGTGCCGGATGAGCGGCGGGGAGGGGGATGCGACCGCCGCGCCGATCCGTGTGCTGATCGCCGACGACGAGCCGATGGTGCGCGCCGGTATCCGCGCGGTGCTCGCCACCGACCCGGGCATCGAGATCGTCGCCGAGACCGGGGACGGCCAGGACGCCGTCGAACTGGTCCGCCGCCACCGGCCGGACGTCGCCGTGCTGGACATCCGGATGCCCGGTGCGGACGGCATCAGTGCCGCTGCCGAGATCCGCCGGACCGGCGCCGCCACCGGGATCCTGATGTTGACGACCTTCGGCGAGGACGACTACATCCTGCGGGCCCTCGGCGGCGGTGCCAACGGCTTCCTGATCAAGTCAGGCGAGCCGGAGGAGCTGATCGCCGGTGTCCGGGCGGTGGCGGACGGTGCCGCCTACCTCTCACCCAAGGTGGCCGCGCGGGTGGTCGCCCACCTGGCCTCCGCCGGTGCCGGCGGGCCGGCCGACCGGCGCGCCTCCGCCAGGGAACAGGTGGCCGCCCTCACCGCCCGGGAACGGGACGTGCTGACGTTGGTCGCCGCTGGGCTCTCCAACGGCCAGATCGCCCGCCGGATCGGGGTGGTGGAGGGGACGGTGAAGGCCCATGTGAGCTCCATCCTGGTACGGCTCGGCGTGCCCAACCGGGCGGCTGCCGCCGTCCTCGCGCACGAGGCCGGCCTGACCCTCGGCGGAACGTGCGCGGGCGGCCCGCGCACCTGAGCCGGAGGGTATGAGCGGCGGGTGCCCCAACAGCAGGGGCCCCAGGACGCGCACGCCGGCCAGTGCGGTCACCGCTGCCGTGGCGAGCGGCAGCAGGGCCACGACCACCGCGGCCGTGACCGCTCCGCCCAGGGCGGCGCCGGCGACCACGTCGTGCGGGTAGTGCACGCCCGCCGCCACCCGCAGTGCGGCGGTGGCACCGCCGACCGGGACGACCAGCATGGCCAGGCGCGGGCGCAGCAGCACCAGGCCGGTCGCCAGGGCGACGGCCAGCGTCGCGTGGTTGCTCGGGAACGACCAGTCGCCCGGCGGCGGGCATTCGGCCACCGCCCACCGTGCGGTGGCCGCGCCGGGCAGCGCCCGGCAGGGGCGCTCCTCGTCGATCACCACCTTCAGCACCTCGCTCACCGCGTACGCGAGCACCGTGCCGAGGCCGGTGAGCGCGACTCCTGCGACCAGCCCGGCGGTCTGCCGCCCGCGCGCCCTCCACCAGCAGAGCGCCAGCAGCAGGCCCAGTACCAGCAGGCCGGCCTCGGTCGCGGGCTCCAGCAGCGAGGACAGCCAGTGCGGGGCGTCGGCGACGGCGTCCGCCACCCGCCGGTAGAGCGTGGCGGACGGTCCGTCCACCACCCTGACCGGCGCGCCCGTGCCACCGTGCGCCGGCGCCAGCCACCCGACCACGCCGGTGCCCGCCGCCAGCAGCGCCACGGCGACGGCCACCCGGCGGCCCGTGGTCCCGACCGTCTCTCTCCTGCCCGTGTTCCTCATGACCAGGACGGTAGGAGCGACGGTCGGGCGGCCGCCCGACCCGAAAGTCAGGGGGAGACCTGGACGATCGTCAGGGTTGACAGTCGTTGCGTTCCGCGCGGATGACCCGTTCGGGTCACGGTCCGCGCGACCCGGCCCCGTCCGCCCTACCCTCGGGACAACGCCGGGCCCCTCACCGGACCTCCGTCGCGCGCCGCCGTCACTCCGGAGACCAGCCATGCACCGTCGGACCGCCGTCGCAGGCGTCCTGCTCGCCGCCTCGGCGCTGGCGGCGTGCGGGGGCGGCGGGCTCACGCCGGGCACGGCGGTGGTGCTGGACGGCCGGCGGATCGCGGTGGGCACGGTCGAGGCGCGGGTCGCGGAACTGCGGCACACGGCAGGGGGCGCCTCGGCGGACGCCCGGGAGGAGCCGGACGGGCTGGCCCGGCGGGCCGTCTCCGACCTGGTGCTCGACGCGGTGGTCGCCCGTGCGGTGGCGGAGCGGGGGCCGGCCATCGGCAACACCGAGGTGGCGGCGGCCCGCACGGCGGACGAGGAGCGGTACGGCGGGGCCGGAGCGCTCGCCCGGGCACTGGCGGCCCGGGGCGTCCCGGGCAGCGGCATCGACGACTACTACCGCCGCAGGCTGGGCATCACCCGCCTCGCCGCCGAAGCCGGCCAGGACGCCGACACCCCCGCGGGCGACGCCACCGTCCGCCTCGCCCTGGCCGCCGCGGCCATCGCCCTCCGCGTGCACGTCAACCCCCGCTACGGCACCTGGAACCCGGACCAGGTCGCCCTCCTCCCCGATGCCCCGCCCTGGCTGGCCCCCTGACCGGAGCGACCGGGGCCGCGCACGGGAAGTCGGTGGGGCCGACCTCCGGTGCACGCCGGGCGGGGTGCGGGCGTGGGGCGAGGTGGAGGGAAGTCGGTGGGGCCGACTTCTGGTGCGCGGGGTTGGTGGGCCGCGCACGGGAAAGTCGGTGGGGCCGACTTCCGGCGCATGGGTCGGCGGGGCGCGCGTGGGGCGGGTGTGGCCCCGGGAAGCGCGGAGGCGGGGCGTCGGCAGGGGCGGGTAGGTTCGGGGTGTGACGAATTCTCCGGGCGCCAAGTTGATCCTGCTCACCACCACCCACCGGGTGGCCCCCGGCCTGCTGGCGTGGCCGGCGTGGGAGGCGCTGCGTTCGGCGGGGCGGGTGCTGGCGGGGGACGCCGGGAACCCGCAGCTGGCGGCGGTGCGGCAGGCCGGTGTCGAGGTGGAGGTCGTGCCTCCGGGCTCCGCGCCGGCCCTGGCCCGCCTGCTGACCGACCTGCCGACGGACCTGCCGGCCGGAGCGGGCCCGACGGTCTGGCTGGGCAGCCCGGACGGTGACCCGGGGCTGACCGACGCGCTGGCGCGCCTCGCGGTGGAGCACGCGGGCGAGGTGCCCGAGATCGAGGTGCTGCCGGGCTCGTACGACCTGCCGGGTGCGCGCCTGCTGGACCTGGTCTCGGTGATGGACCGCCTGCGCTCGCCGGGCGGCTGTCCCTGGGACGCCGAGCAGACCCACGCCAGCCTGGTGAAGTACCTGGTGGAGGAGGCCTTCGAGCTGGTCGAGGCGATCGAGGAGGGGGACCGCGAGACGCTCCGGGAGGAGCTGGGCGACGTCCTGCTCCAGGTCTTCTTCCACTCCCGGATCGCCGAGGAGCACCCCACCGACGCGTTCTCGATCGACGACGTGGCGGGGGACATCGTCGAGAAGCTGATGTACCGCCACCCGCACGTGTTCGGGGACGCCGAGGCCGAGGGCGCCGCCGAGGTGGAGGCGAACTGGGAGACGCTGAAGGCGGCCGAGAAGTCGGACCGTGAGTCGGTGCTGGACGGCGTGCCGGCCGGGCTGCCGTCGCTGGCGTACGCGGCGAAGCTGGTGTCACGGGTGCGCCGGGCCGGGGTGGCGGGAGTGCCCGACGCGCCGTACGAGCTGCCGGCCGAGCTCACCGCGGAGTCGGCGGGCACGCTGATGCTGGCCGTGGCGCAGCGGGCGCACGACGCGGGTGTGGACGTGGACGCCGCGTTGCGGGCGGCCGCGCGCGGGTACCGGGACGCCGTCCGCGCCGCGGAGGGGCTCAAGCCGAAGGACTGAACCCCGGGCACCACCCGGCCCCCGGACGGTTCACGGCCCCGATGAGTCCCCGCCCGCGGACGGCTCCCGGCTCCCAGGGACGGCGTCCGGGCAGGACGGGTCAGACGACCGCGGCGGCGTTCTCCACCGGACGGCGCTGCTGCGGCACCACGACCTCGCCGATGGCCTCGCCGACCAGTGCGAGCAGCTCGGCGAGCCGCTCCAGGTCCAGGTGGTCGGGCAGCTCGGCGAGGGAGACGATGCGCTCGCCGTCCGGGCCGGCCACGCAGAACAGGTCGATCGGTCCGAGGTGCTTCTCGGCGGTGTCGACGAGGGCGGCGACGTCGCTGGGGCGGCGGATGTCGCCGCAGACGCCGACGACCGGGCAGCCGGGCCGGTCGAGCTCGGTGGCGAGGTCCTCGGCGATGCCCTCCCGCTGGTCGGCGATGAGCACCCCGACGGCGCCGGCGGCGGTGAAGCGGCGTGCGAGATCGGCACCCGACCCGCCGTCGAGTACGGCGATGACCACGACTGCCCCGGTGACCCGCATGGTGCGCTCCTCCCTGTGGGCGGCTCCGCACCGGCGCCCACGTGTTGCTTTGCGGGAGGATCGTAGGCTTGTCCTGACCCTCCGCAACAGGGATTACCCCTCAGGTGACCAGGCTCACGCCTGCCACGCCCGGGAACCCTTCGGCAGGGCCCCTCGAACAGGCGCCCCGCCGACGCCCCGCCGACGCCCCGCGACACGCCGCCGACTCCCCGCGACACCCCGAGGAACCGCCCCCCGGCCCCGTCGGACGGACGTCCCGCCGACGCCCCGCCAACGCCCCGCACCTCCGGGAACCGCCCCCCGGACCCCGGGGATCCCACCGGATACCGTCGACACATGCCAGTTCAGCCCGATTCCGCCCGCCCGCCGCTCTTCACCTGGGACTTCGCCGCCGACCCGTACCCGGCCTACGCGTGGCTGCGGGAGCACGAGCCGGTGCACCGCACCACCCTGCCGAGCGGGGTCGAGGCCTGGCTGGTGACCAGGTACGCGGACGCCCGGCAGGCCCTCGCCGACAGCCGGCTCTCCAAGAACCCGCTCCACCACAGCACGCAGGCCCACAGCACGGGCCGGGTCGGCATCCCGGGCGAACGCCAGGCCAACCTGATGACGCATCTGCTGAACATCGACCCGCCGGACCACACCCGGCTGCGCCGGCTGGTCTCGAAGGCGTTCACGCCCCGCCGGGTGGCCGAGTTCGAGCCGAGGGTGCAGCAGCTCACCGACCGGCTGATCGACGGCTTCGCGGAGCGCGGCAGCGCCGACCTGATCCACGAGTTCGCCTTCCCCCTCCCCATCTACGCGATCTGCGACCTGCTCGGCGTGCCCGCGGAGGACCAGGACGACTTCCGGGACTGGGCGGGCATGATGGTGCGGCACACCAGGCCGGGCCAGGGCGGGGGCCAGCGCGGTGGTGTGGGGCGGGCGGTGAAGCGGATCCGCGCCTACCTGGCGGAGCTGATCCACCGCAAGCGGGCGGACCTCGGCGACGACCTGATCTCCGGCCTGATCCGGGCCAGCGACCACGGCGAGCACCTGACCGAGAACGAGGCCGCGGCGATGGCCTTCATCCTGCTCTTCGCCGGGTTCGAGACGACCGTCAACCTGATCGGCAACGGCACCTACGCCCTGCTGCGCAACCCGGACCAGCGGGCGCTGCTGCAGGATTCGATCGCCCGCGGGGAGAGCGCCCTGCTGGAGACCGGGATCGAGGAACTCCTGCGCTACGACGGGCCGGTGGAGCTGGCCACCTGGCGGTTCGCGACCAGCCCGCTGACCATCGGCGGGGTGGCGATCCCGGTCGGCGACCCGGTGCTGGTGGTGCTCGCGGCGGCGGACCGGGACCCGGCGAGGTTCGCCGACGAGAACACCCTCGACCTGGCCCGGGCGGACAACCCGCACCTGGGCTTCGGGCACGGCATCCACTACTGCATCGGCGCCCCGCTGGCCCGGCTCGAGGGGCGGGCGGCGCTGGCCACCCTGCTCTCCCGGCTGCCGGATCTGCGGCTGGCCGAGAACCCGGACAACCTGCGCTGGCGAGGTGGTCTGATCATGCGTGGACTTCGTGAACTTCCGGTCGAATTCACTCCCGAGAAGAAGCCCGTCGTCCCTGCTGACGAGCCCTCCGCCGGGGCCTCCGACATCACGGACTGATGCCTCGACACACTGACGGGACGTCTCCGACACGCCGAAACAGGGGGGTTGAACCGTCATCAAAGCGGACATACCGCCTTCGTTGGTAGGCGATCGGCCACTCACCGTAATTTCTGTGTGATATCGGCGATATGAGCTTGTGATTGGTAAGAGGATCTGCCTACCCTCCCTGAAGTTCGCAGCTGCGGACCTCGTGCGCGGAACGCCGAATCCTGCCCGCCGTGCCACGGGAAACCGACCAGACCCCTGGGCAGGGGCGGGGGAACCAGGTTTGTTGCCGTCCCCCACGGCTTGGGGTGAAGCCGCCCGCGCGGGCAGAGAGCCTTCCGCGCGACGCGGCCGGGCCACCTCCCGGTCCGAACCCGACAGCTCACCTCGCAGGCGTGCGGAGAGGGACCCATTCATGCTGTTCGTTGGAACTGGCCGTCACCGTCGTCGCACCCAGGCCGAGAAGGCCATCGCAGTCGCCGGTGTGGCCGGCGTCGGACTCGCGATGCCGATCCTCACCGCCACCGGCGCCTCGGCGGCCCCCGTCTCGACCTGGGACGCGGTCGCCCAGTGCGAGAGCGGCGGCAACTGGAGCATCAACACGGGCAACGGCTTCTACGGCGGCCTGCAGTTCACCTCCAGCACCTGGAAGGCGTACGGCGGCACGTCCTACGCGCCGCAGGCCAACCAGGCCAGCAAGGGCCAGCAGATCTCGGTCGCGGAGAAGGTCCTCGCCTCGCAGGGCCCGGGTGCCTGGCCGGTCTGCTCGCAGAAGGCCGGCCTGAGCAAGGGCGGTGCCCCGGCCTCGGTCGACACCGCCTCGGACGCCAAGCCCGCCGCGCCGAAGCCGGCCCAGAAGCCCGCCCAGCCGAAGCCGGCCCAGCAGCAGGCCCAGAAGCCCGCCGCCCAGCAGCACGCGCAGCAGGCCCAGCAGTACGGGCAGCAGCAGGCCACGACCCCGGACTTCTCCGGCCACGGCGGCTGGGACGCCGACGCGAAGGTGTACTGGTACCAGAGCAACGGCGACTGGTACTGGACCAGCCACCAGAGCGTCTACCAGCAGTACGCCGGCCAGGGTGCGGGTCAGGACAACCGCGCCGCGCAGGCCGCCCCGGTCGCGCAGAGCGCCCCCGCGGCCCAGCAGCACGCCGGCCACGGCTACACCGTCCAGTCCGGCGACACGCTGGCCGGCATCGCCGCCACCCAGGGGCTCTCCGGGGGCTGGCAGGCGCTGTACGACGGCAACCGCGGCACCGTCGGCGCCGACCCGGACCTGATCATGCCCGGACAGGTGCTCAACCTCGGCTGAGCGCACCCTCTCTCACGGTGACTCGGCGAAGGGGGCCGGATTTGGCCCCCTTCGTCCGCATCTGGTCGGCTTCCGTCGGGCAACCAGGTGAACTACCGGGGGGTAGCAGGGCCACACGCTGAGACGGGACCGAGGTCAGCGTGGCCCCGAGAGCCCGTGCGGTTAGGCTCTGGTCGTAACGACTCCGCAATCGTTCGTCCGACAGCACCCACCGTCAGTCGAACCTGCTTCCGCTAGGAGATGCCTCGTGCCGTCCATCGATGTCGTCGTAGCCCGTGAGATTCTCGACTCGCGTGGCAACCCCACGGTCGAGGTCGAGGTCGGCCTCGACGACGGCAGCACCGGTCGTGCCGCTGTCCCGTCGGGTGCCTCCACCGGTGCCTTCGAGGCCCTGGAGCTGCGCGACGGTGACAAGAACCGCTACTTCGGCAAGGGCGTCGAGAAGGCCGTCCTGGCCGTCATCGAGCAGATCGGCCCGGAGCTGGTCGGCTACGACGCCACCGAGCAGCGCCTGATCGACCAGGCCATGCTCGACCTGGACGCCACCCCGGACAAGTCCTCGCTCGGCGCCAACGCCATCCTGGGCGTCTCCCTGGCCGTCGCGCACGCCGCCTCCGAGGCCAGCGACCTGCCGCTGTTCCGCTACCTGGGCGGCCCGAACGCGCACGTCCTGCCGGTCCCGATGATGAACATCCTCAACGGTGGCTCGCACGCGGACTCCAACGTCGACATCCAGGAGTTCATGATCGCCCCGATCGGCGCGGAGTCCTTCTCCGAGGCCGTCCGCTGGGGCGTCGAGGTCTACCACACCCTCAAGGGCGTCCTGAAGGAGCGCGGCCTCTCCACCGGCCTCGGCGACGAGGGCGGCTTCGCGCCGAACCTGGACAGCAACCGCGAGGCCCTGGACCTCATCACCGAGGCCATCCAGAAGGCCGGCTACGTGCCCGGCCGCGACATCGCGCTGGCGCTGGACGTCGCCGCCTCCGAGTTCTACGAGGACGGCGCCTACCAGTTCGAGGGCAAGGCGCTCACCTCCGCCGAGCTCATCGAGTACTACGCCGACCTGGTCGCCTCGTACCCGCTGGTCTCCATCGAGGACCCGCTGGACGAGTCGGACTGGGACGGCTGGAAGGCCATGACCGTCAAGCTGGGCGACAAGGTCCAGCTGGTCGGCGACGACCTGTTCGTCACCAACCCGGCCCGCCTGGCCAAGGGCATCGAGACCGGCACCGCCAACGCCCTGCTGGTCAAGGTGAACCAGATCGGTTCGCTGACCGAGACCCTGGACGCCGTCGAGCTGGCCCAGCGCAACGGCTACCGCTGCATGATGTCGCACCGCTCCGGCGAGACCGAGGACGTCACCATCGCCGACCTGGCCGTCGCCACCAACTGCGGCCAGATCAAGACCGGTGCCCCGGCCCGCTCCGAGCGCGTCGCCAAGTACAACCAGCTGCTGCGCATCGAGGAGATCCTCGACGACGCCGCCGAGTACGCCGGCCGCGGCGCCTTCCCGCGCTTCCGCGCTGCGGAGTGACGCGCACGGTCGCCCCGAGGACCGGTGAACGCCGTACGTCCGAGGGCTGACCCGCGCCCGCCGGCGCAAGCCTGACCGGTGCCCCGCCGTTCACCCCGTAGGGTGGACGGCGGGGCACCGTCGCGACCAGGAGGGGATACGGGAGATGGCAGGCTGGAGGATTCCGGGCTTGGCGGCCCGGCCTCGCTTCACGAGCCGGGCGACCGTCCTCGTCCTGGTGCTCTGCTCACTGGTGGCGATCCTGGCCTACCCGACCCGGCAGTTCATCTCCCAGCGCTCCGAGATCTCCGCCCAGCGGGCGAAGGCCGAGCACGCCCGGCAGCAGGTCGAGCAGCTGCGCCGGGAGAAGACGCGCTGGCAGGACCCGGAGTACGTCAAGGCGCAGGCCCGCTCCCGGCTGCACTACGCGATGCCGGGGGAGACCCCGTACATCGCGGTGGACCCGGCCGGCCAGGGTGCCACCAAGTCCTCCGCGTCCTCGCCCGCCCCGTCCGACGGTGCGGCCGCCGCCCAGGCGAAGGCCGCCAAGCCCTGGTACGCCAGCGTCTGGGACTCGGTGGACGCCGCCGACACCGCAGCCCTCGCCCCTCCCTCTTCACCCGCCCCCGCCCCCGCTGGAGCAAGCTCCCCCCATGACCACTGAGAACCACCCCTCCGTTCCCGACGCCGACGTCGCGGCCATCGCCGCCCAGCTCGGACGGGTCCCGCGCGGTCTGCGCGGCGTGGCGCACCGCTGCCCCTGCGGGAACCCGGACGTCGTGGAGACGGCTCCCCGCCTCGCGGACGGCACGCCGTTCCCCACCCTCTACTACCTGACCTGCCCCAAGGCCGCCTCGCTGATCGGCACCCTGGAGGCGGACGGCGTGATGAAGGAGCAGACCGCCCGGCTCGCCGAGGACCCGGAGCTGGCCGCCGCCTACCAGAAGGCGCACGAGGACTACATCGCCCGCCGTGACGCCATCGAGGTGCTGGAGGGCTTCCCGAGCGCCGGCGGGATGCCGGACCGGGTGAAGTGCCTGCACGTGCTGGTCGGCCACTCGCTGGCGGCCGGAGAGGGCGTCAACCCGCTCGGCGACGAGGCGATCGGCATGCTGGAGGACTGGTGGGCCAAGGGCCCGTGCGTCTCCGCGGCCGAGGTCGAGGCCGCCGGTGAGCGGGTCGCGCGCAACCGGGCCAAGGAGCAGGACCACGCGGCGGTGATCGCCGCCAAGGAGCAGAAGACGGCCGAGCGCGCCGCGAAGCGGGCCGCGGCCGAGGGCACCGAGGAGGCCGGCGAATGACCACGACCCGTGTCGCCGCGATCGACTGCGGCACCAACTCGATCCGTCTGCTGGTCGCCGACCTCGACCCGGAGACCGGGGAGATCACCGACCTCGACCGTCGGATGATCATCAACCGGCTGGGGCAGGGCGTGGACCGGACCGGCCGGCTGCACCCGGACGCGCTGGCCCGCACCTTCGCGGCCTGCCGCGAGTACGCGGAGGTCATCTCCGGCTTCGGGGTCGGCCCGGACCGGATCCGCTTCGTCGCCACCAGCGCCTCCCGGGACGCCGAGAACAGTGACGAGTACGCCAAGGGCGTGCGCGACATCCTGGGTGTCGGGCCCGAGGTGGTCAGCGGCGAGGAGGAGGCGCACCTCTCCTTCGTCGGCGCCACCAAGGAGCTCACCGGCGGTCAGTTCCCCGCGCCGTACCTGGTCTTCGACCTCGGCGGCGGGTCCACCGAGTTCGTGCTGGGCGGGGCGGACGTCCAGGCGGCCCGCTCGGTGGACATCGGCTGCGTCCGGCTGACCGAGAGGCACTTCGGCGGTGCCGAGCTGCCCTCGCAGGAGCAGATCGCCGAGGCCCGGGCGCACGTGCGGGCCGAGCTGGACAAGGCCGAGGAGGTCGTCCCGCTGACCGGCGCGGCCACCCTGGTGGGCCTGGCCGGGACGGTCACCACGGTCTCGGCGATCGCCCAGGACCTGCCGGCGTACGACTCCGAGGCGATCCACCACTCGCGGATCAGCCGTGAGCAGGTGGCCCGGATCGCCGACGAGCTGCTCGCCGCCACCCACGACCAGCGGGCGGCCATCCCGTCGATGCACCCCGGCCGGGTGGACGTGATCGCGGCCGGAGCGCTCGAACTGCTGGAGATCATGACGCGGACCGGTGCCGCCGAGGTGGTCGTCAGCGAGCACGACATCCTGGACGGGATCGCCTGGAGTATGGCCTCCTGATCGGCTGCGGTCCTTACCCGTCCGGCCCCGGAGCCCCCTGGAGGGGCCCGGGGCCGGGGCGCAGTCGGGGCCGGGCGAGAAAGTTCGTGAATTTCTTCACATGACGATCCGTCCATTCGTCGTGTCCGCATGCCCGCAACGTCCGAAATGTGGGACTGAAGGCGCGGTCGGCGTGGCGACCGCTGGATCGCAGGCGCGGCCCCCGTGCGGGTTTGAAAATCGAAATCACACACGGGAACCCAGGCGCAGCACGGATCGTTGCAGCTCAGCCGGGCCGTCCGAACGCCCGTGCTCACGGAGGGGTCCCGGGGGCCGTGAGGTGACACCCCGGGGTCGCCAGAAGGGCCGCGAAGTGTAGCACAGGGTGTCCAGGAGCTTGTGAGCGGGCTCACGAATGCTGCTCCGGACGGTGCTGGATACTTTCGGATATGAGCACCACGGAGCGTCCTCGCATCCTCATTGTCGGCGGTGGTTACGTCGGCCTGTATGCCGCGATGCGCATCCTCAAGAAGATGCGTTACGGCGAAGCGACCGTCACGGTCGTCGACCCGCGGTCGTACATGACGTACCTGCCCTTCCTTCCCGAGGCGGCCGGCGGCAACGTCGCGCCCCGAAACCTCGTCGCCCCGCTGCGCAGCGCCCTGAAGAAGGCGGAGGTGCTCACCGGTGCGGTCACCGGCGTGGACCACGCCCGCAAGGTCGCCACGATCCAGCCCGCGGCCGGCGACTCGTACGAGCTGCCCTTCGAGTACCTGGTCGTCGCGACCGGCTCGGTCTCCCGCACCTTCCCGATCCCGGGTCTGGCGGAGCACGGCATCGGCATGAAGACCGTGGAGGAGGCCATCAGCCTCCGCAACCACGTCATGGCGCAGCTGGACAAGGCCGAGTCCACCACGGACGAGGCGATCCGCCGCAAGGCGCTGACCTTCGTCGTCATCGGCGGTGGCTTCGCCGGTGTCGAGACGATCGCCGAGATCGAGGACATGGCGCGCGACGCCGCCAAGATCTACAAGACTGTCAGCCGCGACGACATGCGCTTCATCATGGTGGAGGCGGCCAACCGCATCCTCCCCGAGGTGGGCCCGGACCTCGGTCTGTGGACCAAGGAGAAGCTCGAAGAGCGCAACATCGAGGTCTTCATCGAGACCTCGATGGACTCCTGCGTCGACCAGCACGTGGTGCTGAAGAACGGCGTCGAGGTCGACGCCTCCACCATCGTGTGGACGGCGGGCGTGAAGCCGAACCCGGTGCTGGCCAACTTCGGCCTTCCGCTCGGCCCGCGCGGCCACGTCGACACCGCCGCGACCCTCCAGGTCCAGGGCTTCGACTACGTCTGGTCCGCCGGCGACAACGCCCAGGTGCCCGACCTCGCCTCCGGCGAGGGCGCCTGGTGCCCGCCGAACGCGCAGCACGCCTGCCGTCAGGCCGTCGTCCTCGGCGATAACGTGATCTCCGGCATGCGGGGCTTCCCGCAGAAGGAGTACAAGCACAAGAACCTCGGTGCGGTCGCCGGTCTGGGCCTGCACAAGGGTGTCGCGATCCTCTTCGGCAAGGTCAAGCTCAAGGGCCGCCTCGCCTGGTGGTTCCACCGTGGCTACCACGGCGCCATGGTCCCGACCATGAACCGCAAGGTCCGTGTCTTCACCGACTGGACGCTGGCGATGTTCCTGAAGCGCGAGACCGTGGGTCTGGCCCAGATGGAGAAGCCGTTCGAGGCGTTCCAGGAGGCTGCGGCGCCCGCGCCGAAGCCGGTCGAGGCCGCCAAGCCGGCCGCCGACAAGGAGCTCGCCAGCAAGTAAGCGACTGCGCCCCCGGTGTGGGAGCACCGGGGCATGAGTCGGAGGCCCTCCGCCCGGCAATGTCGCCGGACCACGACCTCCGTGGTGCTCAGCCGGCCGTGCGACCGGGCGGAGTACAGAAGTACGCGAAGGCCCCTGCCGAACCCTCCGGCGGGGGCCTTCGCGTTGCCGCGTTCGCGTCCGTGGCCGCGTCCGTGGCCGCGGCCGCCGTTCGCCCTGCCCTGTCCGCCCGGGCCGGGGGCGGCCGTCCCGGTGGCCGCGGGCGGTGGAACGCAACACCGGCCCCGGGCGGGGTGCCCGGGGCCGGTGGGGGTGGCGAGTCGGTCGGGCGGCCTGACCGCCCGCCGGTCCGTCAGTCGGTCTTGATGCTCGCCAGGATGTCCAGCTTGGACGCCCGGCGGGCCGGCCAGATCGCGGCCACCAGGCCGACCACGCCGGCCAGGCCGAGGAAGAGCAGCAGCTGGCCGTAGGGCAGGACGGTGGTCAGGCCCGTCATGGTGGACTTCAGGGTGCCGTTGATCGCCCAGGCCATGAAGCAGCCGAGCAGCAGGCCGATGCCGGCGCCGAAGACCGAGATCACCACGGACTCCAGGCGGACCATCCGCTTGATGCCGCCGCGGTCCAGGCCGATCGCCCGCAGCATCCCGATCTCGCGCTTGCGCTCGAAGACCGACATGGCCAGCGTGTTGACGACACCGAGGATCGCGACGATCACGGACATCGCCAGCAGGCCGTACATCATGTTCAGCGCGAAGCTGATGGTCTGGCTGAAGTCGTGCCGGACGTCCTGCTTGGACTTGACCTCGATGACCGGGTTGGCGCCGGTGGCGTCCTTGAGCGCCTGCTTCAGCGCGCCGGTCTCTCCGTTGGCGCCCTTGACCAGGACGTCGTTGAGGTAGGGCTGCGGCTCGTGCTTGACGATCTCGCTGTTGGCCAGCATGACCGGGCCGAGCATGCCGCCCTTCTCGTAGACGCCGCCGACGGTGAGCTGGCCCTCGGTCTCGTCCGGGTAGGTGACCTTCATGGTCGAGCCGGTGGTCACGTTGAACTTCTTGGCGACGTCCTCGTCCACCAGCAGCTGGCCCTTGCCGACCGAGGCGGTGGAGCCGCTGGTCAGCTTGACCGAGACGAGCTTGTCGAAGGTGTCCGCGTTCAGGCCGGTGATCGCCTTGGTGGTGCCGTTCAGCTCCCAGTAGACGGTGGTCAGCGGCGACGAGGCGGCGACCCCGGGAGCCTTGGCGATCTCGGCGGGGAGCTTCTCGGACAGGCTCATGTTGTTGGCGGCGGAGACCAGGTAGTCGGCCTTCATCGCGCTGGTGACGGCCTTGTCGACCGCACTGCCGACCGAGGCGCCGATCACCGTCAGGCCGCTGACCAGGGTCAGGCCGATGGTGAGGGCGGCGGCGGTGGAGGCGGTGCGGCGCGGGTTGCGCACCGCGTTCTGCCGGGCGAGCTTGCCGGGGGTGCCGGCCAGCTTGCCGAGCACCGGGCCGGCCAGGGCGATCACCGGGCGGGAGAGCAGCGGCAGCAGGATGAAGATGCCGACCAGGGCCAGCAGGGCGCCGATCGCGACCGGCATCCGGCCGCCGCTGTCGCCGGTGGAGGCGCCGTAGGCGATCAGCGCGCCGCCGCCGGCCGTCAGCACCGAGCCGATGCTGTTGCGGACGACCAGGCTCTTCTGGCTGCTCGGCTGGTCGCCGCTGCTCATCGCGGCCACCGGGGCGATCCGGGAGGCGCGCACGGCGGGCAGCAGGGCGGAGAGGACCGTCACCAGGACGCCGACCACCAGGGTGACCGTCACGGTCAGCGGCTTGATCACCAGCGAGGCGGTCGGCATGCCGTCGTCCATCGAGTGGACCAGGGACTGCAGCCCGGCGCCGATCCCGACACCGGCGACCAGACCGGCCAGCGCGGAGACGGTGCCGATCGCCAGGGCCTCGATCAGCACCGACCGGGTGACCTGCTTGCGGCTGGCGCCGATCGCCCGCAGCAGCGCGAGCTCCTTGGTGCGCTGGGCGACCAGCATGGTGAAGGTGTTGGCGATGATGAAGATGCCGACGAAGAGTGAGATCCCGGCGAAGGCGAGGAGCATGGTGCGCATGTTCTCGGTGCCCCGGGAGATCATCTTCTGCTGGTCGTCCTTGAGCTCCTGACCGGTCTCGACGTCCATCTGCTGACCGGCCGGGAGCTTCTGCTTCGCCTCGGCGCGCAGCGCGTCCTCGGTGGTGCCGGGCTTGGCGGTGAGCACGATGCCGCTGTAGCGGCCGGGCTCCAGCAGCAGCTGCTGGGCGGTGGCGCGGTCGAACAGGGTGAGCGTGCCGCCGGTGTTCACCACCGGGTCGTCGGTGGTGAAGACGCCGGTGAGCCTGGCCTCGGTGACCGGGCCGTTGGAGCCGACGCGGACGGTGTCGCCGACCTTGTAGCCGCCCTTCTCGGCGGTCTTGCGGTCGAGCGCGATCTCCTTGGCGTTCTTCGGACCCTGGCCCTCGGCCATCGGGTAACGGGTGTCCTTGCCGTCCGGGCCGGGGGCGAAGTTGGCGCCCTTGGCGGACCAGGCCTGGCCGATCAGGTTGCCGCTCTTGTCGGCCACGCCGGTGAAGCCGCTGACCACGCCGCGGGCCTGGGCGGCGCCGGGGAGGGCGGCGAGCTGCTGGACGGTGGCGTCGGTCAGGGTGGCCGGGCTCTTCTCGCTCTTCTCGCGGGCGGAGGCGCCGGAGCCGGCGGCCCGGTCGACGATCTGGACCGACACGTCGGAGTAGCTCTTGGAGTTGCTGTCCCGCATGGCCTTGCCGAAGGTGTCGGAGAAGACCATGGTGCCGGCCACGAAGGCGGTGCCCAGCATGACGGCCAGAGCCGTCATCAGCAGTCGGCCCTTGTGGGCCAGCACGTTGCGCAGTGCGGTGCGATACATGGGGTGTCCTGGGGCTGTGGAGGGTCGGGTCGGCTGCCGGTGGGGCGTCAGCTGGTGCGGCCCTTGGCGTCGAAGCGGCGCATGCGGTCCAGGACGGTGTCGGCGGTGGGGCCGGTGAGCTCGTCGACGATGCGGCCGTCGGCGAGGAAGACGACGCGGTCGGCGTAGGCGGCGGCGACCGGGTCGTGGGTGACCATGACGACGGTCTGGCCGAGTTCGCGTACGGAGTTGCGCAGGAAGGAGAGGATTTCGGCGCCGGAGCGGGAGTCGAGGTTTCCGGTCGGTTCGTCGGCGAAGATGATGTCGGGCTTTCCGGCGAGGGCTCGGGCGCAGGCGACGCGCTGCTGCTGGCCGCCGGAGAGCTGGCTGGGGCGGTGGGAGAGGCGGCCGGAGAGGCCGACGGTCTCGACCACGCGGTCCAGCCAGGCCTTGTCGGCCTTGCGGCCGGCGATGTCCATCGGGAGGGTGATGTTCTCCAGGGCGGTCAGGGTGGGGAGCAGGTTGAAGGCCTGGAAGATGAAGCCGATGTGGTCGCGGCGCAGCTGGGTGAGCTGCTTGTCCCTGAGGCCGACGAGTTCGGTGTCGCCGATGGTGGAGGAGCCGGAGGAGACGGTGTCCAGGCCGGCCATGCAGTGCATGAGGGTGGACTTGCCGGAGCCGGAGGGGCCCATGATGGCGGTGAACTCGCCCTGGGGGAAGGTCACGCTGACGTTGTCGAGGGCGACGACGCGGGTCTCCCCCTCCCCGTAGACCTTGTTCAGGCCGGTGGCGCGGGCGGCCGCCCGGCCGGTGCGGACGGCGGTTGCGGTCGACGTGGTCACGGGGGTGCTCCTTGGGTTCGCGGGCTGCGGGCGGGGCGCGGGCTGCGGACGGTGCCGGGGCCGGCGGGAGGTCGTTGGACGGCCGGGCCCCGGGGGCTTCCGGCCGTACCTCAATGCTCAGCCACGTGATCACGGTTATTCGTCGCTCCGCCGGACGGTTGGCCTGACCACCGCTGGGCGTACGCCCAGGTAAAGCCCTCATCCTCCGGTATGACGCCGACCCTGATTGGGGCTCCGTGGCCGGATAGCGCGCCTCGCATGGCCAAATCACGAACTATTCGTCAGATGGCAAGGAAACATGACAACTTCCCTGGCTGGGAACATGCGAAAGGGCGTTGTGGGCGACTAGGCTCAGGCATGGCCCGGGACGGAGTCGGAACAGCACTCCCCGTCACCGCCGGGCCGGTCCACGGGACGCCCGGATGGTGGAACGCAGACACGGGCAGCTTAAAACTGCTTGGCCGAGAGGCCGTGCCGGTTCGAGTCCGGCTCCGGGCACCGCTCTCACCGGCGGGGGCGCCGATCCGGCGTCCCCGCCGGTTGCCGTTCGACGGATCCTCCTCGCGGCGTATCCCCATTTTTTTGCCAAGCCATTACCCTTGTGGTTCGGGCGGTGCAGTACCGCCACGGAGGGAATGAGCAATGAGAAGCAGCAACCCGGTCTTCTCGCGGGAGGGGTCGTTCACCCGCGAGTCCGGCTACGCGGGTTTCGGCACCACGCAGGCCGGGAGCCCGTCCGGCGGTAACCCCTACGGTCAGAGCAACCCGTACGGGAACAACCCGTACGACAACAACCCGTACGCGCAGCAGGCCCCGGGGCAGCAGCAGCTGACGGACGAGCAGCTGGTGGAGATGTACCGGGCGCCGTCCGCCGGTCCGCTGGCGACGGGGCGGATGACGCTCGACGACGTGGTCGCGCGCACCGCGATGACGCTGCTCACCCTGGTCGCCGCCGGCGCGCTGGCCTGGTTCGCGCTGCCGGCCGAGAACTACGGCGTCGCCGTGGGCGCGGGCCTGGTGGCCTTCGTCATCGGCATGGTGATCTCCTTCAAGCGGAGCGTCAGCCCGCCGCTGATCCTGCTCTACGCGGGCCTGGAGGGCTTCGCCCTCGGTGCGGTGACACACGTCTTCGACACCATCTGGGAGGGCATCGCGATCCAGGCGGTGCTGGGGACGGCGGCGGTCTTCGCGGCGATGCTGATCGGCTACAAGAGCGGCCGGATCCGGGTCACCCCGCGCTACACCCGGATCGGCATCTCGATCGCCATGGGCTTCGTGCTGCTGCTGATGGTCAACATGGTCGCGTCGATGTTCGGCGCGGACATGGGGCTGCGCGCGGGCCCGCTGGGCATCGTGGTCGGCCTGGTCGGCATCGGCCTCGGTGCGTTCTTCCTCTCGCTGGACTTCGCCGCGGTCGAGGAGGCCATCGCGCAGGGCGCCCCGCAGAAGGAGGCCTGGCGGGCCGCCTTCGGGCTCACCCTCTCGCTGGTCTGGATCTACATCGAGATGCTGCGGCTGATCGCGATCCTGCGCGGCGACGACTGATCCCGTGCCGCTGAGGCACTGCTGAAGCACCTTTGAAGAACCGCCGGGTCCCGGGGCACTGGCCCCGGGAC
>NZ_JBHJUK010000045.1:0-59536 GCF_042266225.1 Kitasatospora sp. NPDC056181 | reverse complement strand
GGGCACCTGTAGCCCCCCCCCCCCGCGCTCACCTCCAACTGGGGGTGCGGCCCGGGGGTGTCCCGGGCCCCCGTGGACCCGGCCCTCTACACCACCCGGCCAACAAGCCCGACCCACCCTCGACGGAGAGAACCCTCATGACATCCATACTGTCCGGTGCGCGCGTACGCGCCGCGATGCGCGCCACCGCGACCGCCGCCGCGACGGCGCTGGTGGCCACGGTGGTCGCCCTCGGCGGGCCGGTCGCACACGCCGACGCGCCTGCCGTCCCGGCCTTCACCGACGGCTACGGCCTGACCCAGGTCGTCGGCGCCACCGAGGTGCACTCCGGCACCGACTTCACGATCACCGTGACGACCCCGCAGTTGTCCGGCCGGCACAGGATCCGCATCCTGCTGCCCAGTGGCTACGCCACGGAGCCCGGGAAACGGTGGCCGGTGGCGTACTTCCTGCACGGTGGTGGCGGCAACGTGGACGACGCGGCGGCGGCGCCGGCCCTGCACTCGGACTCGATGATCACCGTCGTGCCGGACGGCGGCCTGAAGGGCTGGTACGCGAACTGGCTCATGCAGAACACCGCCCTGGGTGCGGCGAACTGGGAGGCGTTCCACCTCGACCAGGTCGTCCCCTTCATCGACGCCAACCTCCGTACCGTCGCCGACCGGGGCCACCGGGCCGTCGTCGGCCTGTCGATGGGCGGCTACGGCGCCCTGCACTACGCCGAGGCCCGTCCGGACCTGTTCGGCCACACCGCGTCGCTGTCCGGCGGCATCGACTTCGGGATGGCCGAGATCCGCGCGGCCGTCCTGGCCACCGAACTCAACGTCACGGGTGCCTGGTGCGCGGTGAGCACCTCCACCCCGGCCGGCACCGGTCGGTGCACCGGCTACGGCCCCTACACCGACAGTGACGCGATCTTCGGCTCCCCGTACCCCGTCTTCAACGCGGACCACGTCTGGAACGAGGTCAACCCCGCCGCCAAGGCCAACCTGGCGAAGCTCGCCGGGGCGGAGATCACGCTCTACACCGGCAACCAGGGGCCGATCGACCACTTCACCGAGATGGCCGCCAACAACGTCAAGGCGCGCCTCGACCAGCTCGGGCTGCCGAGCCGGTTCGTCGACTACGGCAACGGGAGCTCGCTGGCCCCCGGGTGCGACGGCGGCCACAACTACGGCTGCTGGGCGCCCGCCCTGGCGGACTACGTCCCCCGGCTCCAGGCCTCCTTCGCCGCGGCGGGCTGACCGCGGCAGCCGCTCCGGCCCGGACCCCGGCCTGACCGACTGCCGGGGCCCCGGCCGGAGCGGCACCCACTCCCTCCCGACCCGCAGTTGTTCCTTCCTTCCTTCCTGAACTGACCTTCCCTCCCGAACTGCACTTCCTTCCCGGGCTCCGGCCCGCACGACCAAGCGAGGACTCCATGGACGATCTGATGCACAAGCTGGTTTCGGGCGCACTCAGCGGTGGGCTGATCGCCCTGGTCGGGGGGCTCAGCGTCCTGGTCCGCCGCAGGCGGGTCGCCAGGGCCGAGGCCGCCGCGCCGGCGCCGGTCGAGGACCTTTCGCAGGCCCTGCTGCGACAGGCCCGGGAGGCCGACCGCAGCCGTGACGAGCTCGCCGGCCAGGGCAGGCCGGTCGAGGCCCTCGACCCGGCCAGGGCGGCCGCCGATCTCTGGCGCCGGCTCACCGAGGTGCGGCAGGGCCGGTTCCTGGCCGAGCGGCAGGCCGCCCTGGCCCGTCTCGGCGAGCTGCTCGCCGCCGCGGGCCGGCCGGACGAAGCGGCGCGCGTCCGCCAGGAGATCGTCGGGCTCGGCTGACGCCCCCGACCGAAGCGAGGAGACCACCATGCCCGCCGCCCTCTGGACCGGCCGGGACGCCGACCCGGACCGCGTGACCGCCGACCTCTCCGGGGTGCTCGGCCGTGAACTCGGCCTCGCCCGGCCGCCCGTGGCCGTGACCCTCCCCTCCGACAGCACCGGCGTCCCGGCCGGCAGCCTGCTGCCGCCGCGTGAGCGGTTCAGCGGGATGCCCGCGCCGACGCTCTGCTACGTCTACGTGGACGCCCGGGCGCCGAGGCCGTTCGAACTGCGCGCCTCGCTCATGGTCGGGCGGGCGTTGGTCCGCCGCAGCCTGGGGCTGGGACAGCTCTTCTACGCCGTGCCGCTGACCCGGTCGGTGCCCGCTCGTACGGCCCTGAGCGCGCCCCGGCGCTTCGGTCCGTCGTGCTTCGAAGGCGACGCCGGGGTCGCGGGCCGCCTGAACGCGGACCGCGAGCTGGTCGCCGACGCGAACGCGCTCACCCCGCTGGAGGCCGGGCCGGACGCCTCGCACTCCTGGTCGGTCGAGCGGTTGCTCGCGGTCGAGCCGTTGCCCGGGGATCAGGGGTCGGTGCTCCTCCTGCGCACCCTGCACCGCGCCGCCGCTCACGGGTGGTCGCTCCGCGCCGACGCGGTGCTGAACCTGGCCGCCCGCATCGAGACCGCCCTCGGCTGAGCCGTGCGGGCGCAGCGCGGCGGCAGGGCGGCAAGGCGGCGGGGCTGCGGGTGGCGCGGGGGCCGGGCCGTCGCCGCCGCGAGCCGCCCGGCCGGTCCACGCCCGTCAGGCTCGCGCCCGTCAGGCTCGCGCCCGTCAGGCTCGCGCCCGTCAGGCTCGCGCCCGTCAGGCTCGCGCCCGTCAGGCTCGCGCCCGCCAGGCTCACGTGCGGTCGGCGGTGACGACGTGGTAGTCGAGCAGGCCGCTCTGCCAGGCGGTGAGGAAGTTGCGCGCCCAGTGGCCCGGCGGGACGGTGTCCTCCAGGTAGCGGTCCAGGCCGGGCCAGACGTGCTCGCCGATCGACTCGGCGGAGACGTTCCCGAAGCCGGCGTCCGCGAGATCGGCGGTGAAGTCCTTGAGCGGGTGCGCCACGTCCAGGCCGTCGGCGAAGCTGGCGAGCAGGATGCTCAGCCGCTCGGCGACCTCCGGTCCGGAGCTGAAGAACGTGGTCACCACCAGCCGCCCGCCGGGCCGGAGCACCCGCGCCGCCTCGCGCGCGAATCCGGTCAGCTCGCGGAAGTGCTGGGCCGCCTCGACGGAGTACACGCCGTCCAGCGAGCCGTCCGGGAAGGGCAGTTCGTCGGCCGCGCCGAGGGTGTAGGCCAGCCGGTCCGGGAACGTCGCCAGCGCCTTGGCGTTGACCGCACGGGCGCGCTCGACCTGGTCCGGATGGATGTCCACCCCGGTCACCCCGGCGAACCGGAACTCGCGCAGGGCCAGTGCCGCGCCCAGCCCGCGCCCGCAGCCCACCTCGGCCAGCCGCAGCCCCTCGGCCGGCGCCGGGAAGGCGCCCAGCACCCGCCGGTACAGCTGCTCCTGGCTGCGCACGCGCTCCTCCGGGCCCGGTGACCTGGTGTCGATCCCGTGCCAGTCACCGAAGTTGATGAAGCCGCCGGCGAAGCTGGCCGCCATGGCGAGATCGCCGGCGCCGTAGGTCTGTCGCACGGTTGCGGGAATGCGGTCGTGGTTCATGGTCGCGGTCTCCTCGCGGGTCGTTGCCCCGGCTCCGGGGGCGCCGCAGTACGTACCCAAACGGGATCGCGGCCGAACGCCACGTGCGGGTGGATTGTGCGGGTTCGGGACGACAGTTCGGGCGGGCTCGACGGATCTGTTGTTGACGAATTGTCAGCAAGTGCTGCGCGATGGATTGACGGTGCATGGACACGGCTCTACAACGTAGTGGGCCGACCGATTCCCCCAACTGTTCGGACGGCCCCGGACGTTCGTCTTCTCGCCCCCCCCTCGCCGAGAAAGAGGCTCCCCATGCGCACTCGCACCTGTCTGGCACTGGCCGCGGTCGCCGCGACGCTGGCCGTCGGCGCCGCCCCCGCATCCGCGTCCCCCGGCGGCACGGTGGCCGCCGCGGCGGTGCTGACCACCGGCGGGGCCGGCGGCACCCCGGTCGCGGTCGGCGACGTCCTCGCCGCGCCGCTGGCCGCCAACACGCGCGCCACGTTCTACTCGACCGCCGCCGGATCGACCGGGGTGACGTGCGGCGTCTCGCAGCTCACCGCGCAGGTGCTCGACAACCCCGCCGCGCCAGGGACGGCGACGGAGTCACTGACCGGGCACACCTTCAGCTCGTGCACCAGCAACGTCACCGGCGTCACCTCGGTGCGGAGCCTCACCGTCGGCAACCTCCCCTACACCGTCTCCGTCGGCGACTCCGCCGGCAACCCGGTCGCCGTCACCTCCGGGACGGCCGGACCGATCCAGGCCACGGCCGTGCTGAACTCGTGGTTCGGCACGCTCACCTGCAGCTACCAGCTCAGCGGCGCCTTCACGGGGAGCGCCGACAACGCCGCCCACAGCCTGGTCTTCCGCAACGAGCACTTCGTCAAGAGCGGCGGATCGGTCCTGTGCCCCGCCGACGGCTACTTCTCGGCCACCTACGGGCCCGTCGCCGACACCAGCCGGGCGGGCAGCCCCGCGGTCGACGTCAACTGACCGACCCGGCAGACCCGGTCGGGTACCGAGCCCGGCAACGAGCCCGGTACCCGGCCCGGTCGGTCGGGCGCGCACACCGGCAGGCGGGACCGCTCCGCGGGGACCGGGCGGGCGGCTCCGTGGCGGTGGGGCCGTGGAGTGGCGGGCGCGGTGCCGGCCCCGGTCTAGCCGGTCCGGGTGACAGTTCGGGCGCGTACGCCTTCGGCCCGCCGGGCAGGGCGGAATGCTGTGCCCGGCCGGGGCTCAGGGTGTGCCGGCGCCTGCCGGTGCGGGGCCGCGGCGTACAGCGAGGAGGCGCGATGTCGAACAACGGGACCACGAGGGGACCGGTGCCGGACCCGTGGCTGACCGGGCGCGAGGTCAACGTCACCGTGCCCGCGTCGGTGGCGGGTGACCTCGACCGGATGAGCGGGGTGCTCAGGAGCGTGCTCACCCAGCTCGGCTGTCCGACCTGTCACTCCGGGTTCGACCTGAGGTTCCGGCAGTCGCTGGACTTCGTGGTCTCGCCCAAGGGCGACGTCGCGCCGGGCATCGCCCAGCCGTTCGTGGGTTAGGCCGACGTGACCGGGCTCGGCGTCGGCCTCACCCACGTCCCCGGCGCCGAGCCGATCCTTGAGGCCTGCGCAGACCTGCTGGAGGTCGTCGAGATCGAACCGCAGGCGCTCTGGCGCGCGCGGCCGGACGGCACGATCGGCTGCGACGAGGAGGCGCTGCGGCGCCTCGCGGACCTCCCCGGCGCCCGGCTGCTGCACGGCGTCGGCAACCCGGTCGGCGGCTGCCGGCCGCCAGACCCCCAGCACACCGCCCTCGTCGGCGAGCTGGCCGGGCGGCTGCGGGCACCCTGGGTCAGCGAACACCTGGCGTTCAACCGCACCGGCCGCGGCGACGAGGGCTTCCGCACCGGCTTCATGCTCCCGCCGCGGCAGACCCCCGAGGGTGTGCGGCGCAGCGTCGCCTCCGTCCGGGCCATGGCCGGAGCCCTGCCGGTACCGCTCGCCGTGGAGATCGGCGCCAACTACCTGCGTCCGCGCGCCGACGAGCTGTCCGACGGCCGGTTCGCTGCGGGCGTGGCCGAGGGCGCGGGCTGCGGGCTGCTGCTCGACCTGCACAACGTCCTCGCGAACGAACGCAACGGCAGGGCACCGGTCGCCCGGCTGATCGACGAACTCCCGCTGGACCGGGTCTGGGAGGTGCACCTGGCCGGGGGCTTCGAGCACCGCGGCTACTGGCTCGACGCGCACAGCGGGCTGCCCGACGAGGAGTTGCTCGCCCTGGCGGAACGGGTGCTGCCACGGCTGCCCGCCCTGCGGGCGGTCCTGTTCGAGGTGACGGGCTCCACCGTGCCGGGTCTCGACCCGCAGGCCGTCCGGGACCTGCTGGTCCGGGTCCGCGAGCAGTGGCGGCCGCAGCCGTCGGTGGCCGGGTGGGCCCTGGAGGCGCTCGTGCCAACGGCGTCGCCCGCGGCAGACCGGGCGGCGGGGGGACCGGACCCCGAGGAGTGGGAGCACGTGCTGGGCGCACTGACCATCGGCCGGGCGGTGGACGGCCCGCTCGCCCGGGAGCTGGCGGCCGACCCGGCGGTCGCGCTGCTGCGGGAGCTGGTCACGGAGTTCCGGGCGAGCGCGCTGGCCGGCACGCTCGTGCACACCGTCCGGCTGCTGCTGCTCACCCTCGGCGAGGCCGGGGTGCGCGACCTGCTGGACGACTACACCCGCTCCCACCCGCCGGAGCTGTTCGCCACGGACGAGGCGGCGGCGTTCGCCGCCCACCTGCGGCGCACCCGTCCGCGCGTCCCCTGGCTGGCCGACGTGCTGGAGCTGGACCTCGGCCTCGTCCGGGTGCGGCTCGACGACACCCCGCGGACGGTCCGTCTCGGCACCGACCCGAACGACCTGCTGGCCGCGCTCGGCGCCGGCCGACTGCCCGTCGACCCCAGCCGGGGCAGCTTCGTGGTCCGGCTCACGGTCTGACGGTTCGCCGGGCTGCCCGGCCCGCGGCCTGACGGTCCGCCTGACGGTCCGCCGGGCGATGTGGATCACCGTGGGGGCCGAAGGCCGCCAGCGGTGGCCGGTGCGCCGCTCCCCGCGGACGGGTGCCGTCCGGGGCTGCGGGAGACTGGGGGCTCCGACGGGGCGGCGGGGCCGGAGCGGGCCCGCCGACCATGAACAGGGGAGACCACCATGGCCACCGAACGGATCGCGCCGCCGCTGACCGGGGGCGAGCGGGAGATGCTGCGCGCCTTCCTGGACTACCACCGGGCGACGCTGGCGATGAAGTGCGACGGGCTGACCGACGACGAGCTGCGGCGGCAGTCGAGCCCGCCGTCCACGCTCTCCCTGCTGGGGCTGGTCCGCCACATGGCCGAGGTCGAGCGGACGTGGTTCCGCCGGGTGATCAACAAGGAGGACATCGCGCTCGTCTGGTCCCCGGAGCGGGACTTCCAGGCGGCCTACGACGCGCGCGACGCCGACCGGGCGGAGGCGTTCGCGGCCTGGGAGGAGGAGGTCGGGCACGCCCGCCGGATCGAGCGGGAGGCGGAGTCGCTGGACGTGACGGGCTACATGCCGAAGTGGGAGGCCGACGTGTCGCTGCGCCTGGTGATGCTGCACCTGATCCACGAGTACGCCCGGCACAACGGGCACGCCGACTTCCTGCGCGAGTCGATCGACGGCGAGGTGGGGGCGTAGGGGCGGGGGAGAGACCGGGCCCCGCCGGTTCACCGCCCGGTGGGCCGCCCCGCCCGCCAGAGGTCGGCGCCGACCAGGGCGGCCAGCTCGCGCACGGCCGCGCGGGTGCGGAGGCCGAGCCGGCCGGGGTCGAACTCGGCGCCCGCAGCCAGGTGCTCGTCGAACGGCAGCTCGACCACGCCCCGGCAGCGGGCGCCGAAGTACGCCCGCAGCTCGGCGGATTCGACCGGCCGGGCCGTCCCGCGGACCGCCGAGATCGCGGTGACCGAACGGGCGGCCAGCTCCCCGTAGCCGTGCGCGTGCAGCCAGTCGAGGGTCGCTGCCGCGCTGCCCGCGCTGTCGACGCCCGGGGTGGTGGCGAGGATCAACTGGTCGGCCAGGCCGAGGACCCCGCGCATCGGGTCGTCCAGCAGGCCGGTGCCGGAGTCGGTGAGGGTGATCGGGAACCGCTGCGCCAGCAGGTCCAGGGCGGAGACGTAGCCGGCGTCGGAGAGCGCCCCCGGTCGGTCGGGTCCGGCGAGCACCGTCAGTCCGCTCGGCGTCGGCGAGACGTACCGGTCGAGGTCGGCGGGGTGCCGGGCAGCTGCCAGGTCGGCGATCCCGGCCTCCGTGCGCCGCCGGATCCGGCGGCCCAGCGAGCCGCTGTGCGACCCCGCGTCGACCGCCGCGACCGGCTCGCCGCGCTCGGCGGCCAGCATCGTGCCCAGGGTGAGCACCAGCGAGGTCTTGCCGGCGCCGCCCTTGGCACCCACCACGGCCACCCGGCAACTCCCCTGCAGTGGGGACCTGATGAGTCGCAGATGCTCGCGGCACCGGCGTTCGCCGGAGCGCAGGCGGTCCAGCGTGCTGCGCCGCCGCCCGGGAGCGGAGGCCGGCATGCGGGCGGCTGCCGGTGCGGGGGCGGGGCTGGCAGTCCTCATGCTCTCTCCTTCGGACGCGGTCTGCGGCGCACTCTCCACCCTGCTCTACGGTGCGTTGGTGCAGGTCAGTTCAGTGCCGGGGCGTTCGGCTGGTGCCCGACCGGGCACGACCGTGCTCTCGGGGCGAGGGCAGGAGGGGGGTGGCAGGCCGTGGTTCGACGGCGCCGGGTCACACCGCCCCGGCGGCGGAGGGGAGTTCGACGCCCGGGGTGAGGTGGAACCGTTCGGGGCGGGTGACCGGGCGTCGTTCGGCCGGCGCCAGCAGGTCGCGCCGCTCCAGCCAACCGTTCAGTCTGGCCAGGGCGTTGTGGTTGCGCTCGGCCGGGTCGGCGCCCGCGAGGCCGACGGACTCGCGCAGCAGGACCCGGGCCGGACGGCCGGACGGGTCGGCCTCCGCCATCCCGATGACGGTGAACGTCGTGCCCGGGGTGAACACCGCCTGCGGCTCGTCGTCGGCGGTGCCGAACGCGGTGGTGCGCCGGCCGGTGGCCGACCAGATGACGAACTCGACGGACACGCCCGGAAGTTCGGCCGCCGGTGCGGTCAGGCCGGCGACCGGGGCGGGTTCCATGAGCTCCCGCCCGACCGGATAGTGGTCCACCACCCCGGCCGGATCGAGTCCGGGATCGGCGGCGAGCAGGACGGCGCCGTGGTGGCTCGGGAGGCGGCGCAGGCCGGAGCCGAGACAGCGGAGGAAGGCGGCGAGCGGTGCGGGCGCTCCGGCCCGGGCCGCCGCGGTCAACTCGGCCCGGCCGAGCGGGACTCCGGTGTCGCCGTGGTACAGCAGGACGGCGGCGAGGTCGGGCCTGGTGTCGTCCTTCGCGGTGGACCGCAGGGCGGGCAGCCGGGTGGCGGCCTGGTCCACCCGGCCGGTGCACCGCTGGTAGTGCTCGCCGAGCAGGGCCCGGACGGTTTCACGGTCGGCGGCGCTGCTGACGGCGACGGGGGCGGCGAACTCCTCCGGGCGGTAGAGGCGGGCCGATGGGGGAGCCGGCTGGGGAGTCGGTGGGGGAGCCGGGCGGGGAGCCGGTTCGGGGCGGGGTGCGGGGGCGTGTTCGCGCGGGGGCTCGGCGGCCGGGTCCGGAGCAGTCGCCGGCGGCGGGGTCGGTTCCGCCGGTTCCTCCGACCCCCCAGGCTCCTCAGGTTCCTCCGACCCCTCAGGCTCCCCAGGTTCCTCCGGTGCGGACGGCTGCGCAGGGCTGCTGCCGGCGGTAACGCTGCTGCTGGTGCTGCTGCTGGTGGCGACGGCGGTCGGGGCGGTCGGGGCCGGCAGGGGAGCCGGCTCGGGAAGCGGTGCGGGATCGGTGGCGGCCGGGGAAGCGGGCAGGGCCAAGCGCCCGGGGCCGGGGTCGACCCCGGGAGCCGGGGCGGGGAGGGCGGCGGGGGCGACAGCGCCGGGAGTGCCGGGAGTGCCGGGGGCGCCGGGAGTGCTCAGGACGGCGTGAGGCGCACCGGTCGGTGCCACTCCGGTCGGCGCCGTACCGGTCGGTGCCGCCCCGGGCAGGGCCCCGTACGAGACCGGCACCACGCCCGGCGGCCCGGCCACGGCCGGGTCGGGCCCGAGCCACTCCAGGCCGTGCATCCGGGCGACGAAACGCCCGACGCGTTCGGCGGACGGCTCCAGCAGTCCGTGGACGAGCAGGCCGAACCCCTCGGCGCCGGCGGTCGGCAGACGGTCGAGCAGCGCGCCGAGCTCCTCGAAGACGTCCGGCTCCACCGGGCGGTCCCGCTCGCCGACGATGAGCAGCGGGCGGGCCGGTTCGGGGCGGCGAAAGCGCGGGGTGAGCACGTGCGGCGGTTCCGGGCGGAGCCAGAGGCCCGCCGGGACGGCCTCCAGCGCCCAGTACGGGAAGGCCGCGAAGACGGCCGGTCCGTCGGTTCGCCAGTCGGCTCCGCCGTTGCGCCAGGCGGCCGGGGTGGTGCCCTGGCCGGGGGCCGTGGCGAGCCGCAGGAGGTACGGCTCCCAGCGGGCCTGCCCCTGCGCGTCCAGGACGCGGGAGGTGGGACCGCCCTCGCCGAGCACCGGGAGGCCGATCGCGGCATGCACCGGCCGGGCCAGCCGGGTGGCCAACGCGCCGGTGAGCGCGGTGAGTTCGTCCGGTGCGGCCCAGGGGGCACTGACCAGCGGCCGGGCGGCGTCGAGGGGCAGGGCGACCGCGGCGTCGGCGAACTCCTCGGGGAGGAGGAGCGGCGCGGCGGGGGTGCCGACCAGCAGGACGACGGTGCCGGGCGGTGCGGCGGCCAGCCCGAGGCCGGGCAACGGGCCGGCGGGCGGGGCCGCCGGGTGGGTGAGCCAGAAACCGGCGGGCAGGCGCAGCACCTGGGCGGCGGGGCTCCCGGACGTTCGGGCGGCCGGGGCAGTTCGGGCGGCCGGAGGTGTGGAGGTTCGGGCGGCCGGAGGCGTCGCGGTTCGGGCGACGGCGTGGGTGGTGGCCCGGGGCTCGGCCGTGGTGGCGCCGGGTGATCCGGCCAGCCGCTGCGGCGCCGCGCCCGGGACGCAGTGCCACCAGGAGGCCGGCTCGGGGGCGCCGTCGGGGGTCGTGAGTGCGAGGCCGCCGTCCGGGGTGATCCTCACCAGCCCGTCGGGGGCGACCACCGGCACGCCCGCCTGCTCGGCGACCAGCTCGGCGGGCCGGCGGCCGTTGGGCGCGAGCGCGGCCAGCCCGGACGCGGCGACGACGAGCGTGCCGGCCCCGCGGGCACGGGCGACCACGCCGAGGTCGGCCATCCGGTCGCGCAGCACGACCGCCGCGTCGGGGGCGGCCGCGACCACGATCAGGCTCCCCGGCAGCGGCGGTAGCGAGCCGACCGCCGCCGACAGTTCCTCGTCGTCGGCCGAGGCCGGGGCGATGACGAAGTGTGCTCCGACGAGCCGGAGTTCGGCGCCACACGGGACGGCGGACGAGTGCGCGGGCGCCGACAGCACCGGCTGGGAGAGTTGCGGATCCCCCGGCCGCCAGCGACGCCCGAGCAGCCGACGCGGCGCCAGGGCGGCGGGGACGGCGGGGCCGGGCGGTCTGGGAGGGACGCTCATCGTCCTGGTAAACGGCCCGGACCCGGTCGGGGGTTCACCTCGTCCGCGTGAGCATGTGAACCGTATGGATCGCGCGGGCGCGCGGGCGCGCGGGCGCGCGGGCGTGCGGGCGTACGCATCGTGCGGGCGTACCGGGAGATGGGCCGTGCGGGCGTGCGGGCGTGCGGGCGTGCGGGCGTGCGGACCGCGTGGGGACGGGGACCGTGCGGGTCCGGCGGCGCTGTCGGTGGCACCTGCGATGATCCGTTTCATGAGCGAACCGAGCCCCTCCTCCGTGACCTGGCGGACCGGCCTGCCTGCCACCGTCGAGCTGGTGCGGACCCTGCACGACCTCGACTGGGGCGCCTGGAGCCGGCCCGACGTCGACCGCATGGTGGCGGAGCGCGCGGACTGGAAGATCCGACGGATCTTCCCGGACGGCGTGGTGCTCGGCATGGAGCCCCGTGAACTCTTCGAGCCCCTCGGCCCCGAGCTGTACTTCCAGACCGTCGTGCCCAAGCAGCCCCGCTACCGGATCGCCCGGCTGTGGCTGCTCGACTTCACGCCCGGGGGCGACGAGGAGGAGCGCCGGGCGGAGCTGAAGCGGCTCTCCGAGGCGCTGGCGGCCGTCGGCAGGCCGACACCGGTGCCCACGGCGGCCGACGGCTTCGGCCTGCGCTGGCAGTCCGCCGACCGCACCCTGCTGCTCCAGAGCAATGACCGCCGTGCCTGGCTGGCCGTCCACCCCGTGACCGTCGCCGCCGAGCACATCAGCCCCGAACTCCCGTCCGTGATAGCCGCGTTCGCCCCACTGCTGCACGATGCGCCGGGCGGCGTCTGCGAGCACGACACGGTGGCCCGCATCGCCGCCGACGTCCCCGGCTGGACGGCCGACGTCACGGAGGCCCGCACGGAGATCCGCACGGCCGACCCCGCCTGCACACCCGTCCTCCTCGGCGCGGGCCAACCGGCCGGCCGCTACAACCGGCTGGTCCTGCACCGCTTCGACGAGGCGCCCACGCTGGAGCACCGGCGGGACGTGTTCGGCGCCGTCTACCGCGCCGTCTGTGGCGTCCTCGGCGAGCCGACCCTCCACGGCGGAGGTCCCGACGGCCCGGACGCGCGCTGGCGCGAGGCCGGCGAGTCCGCCGTGCGGCTGCTGCGCCTGCGTGCCGACCGCCGGAGCGTCTGGTTGGAAACCGCCCCCGCGGAGGAGGTCGAGGAGGAGGAGTACGGCACCTTCGCCTACGGCGGCCCCAGCGGCGGCGCGGACGGCCGGAGCGACTTTCACCTGCTGCCGTACAGCTGGCAGCTGCACGTGAGCGGTCCCGGTGACCTCGCCGACCGTCTCCCCGGCGGCCGCCTCGCCGGTACCCTGCCGCACCTGCGCGAGGGCCTGGAGCTGTTGCTGGCCGCGTGGATCGAGCAGCTTCCCGTCCAGTGCCCGGGGGAGAAGGCCACCTTCTCCCTCGCCGACCGCCGGATCAGCGGTGGGCTCTCCTTCGCCTACGACCAGGACAAGGGTGTCCTGCTCCGCGTCGGCTCGCGCCCCGGCGACCCGGAAGCCGTCGCGCCGGCGATGACGGCGGACGGCTGGCAGCCGTCCGGCAAGCGGTGGAAGGCCGAGTTCAAGACCCCGACGCAGCAGACCGCCGCCGAGGTGGCCGCCCTGATCACCACCGAACTCGCCGCCCGCGGAATCACCGACCCCCAGGACGGCCTGACGGCGCGACGCGTCGTGATCGGCCCCGCCTACGGGTTCCTCCGCGTGACGGGCCTGGGCGTCTAGGCCGTGTGTCGAAAGTAGATCTTGAGCTGTGGATGATCACAGTTCATGGGGCGCGGAGATCTCACAGACGAGCAGTGGGCGGCGCTGGAGCCGTTGTTGCCGAAGGGCGCCAGGGCAGGGCGACCACCGGTCTGGCCTCGGCGGCAGTTGATCGACGGCATACGGTTCCGTGTCCGGACAGGTGTTCCGTGGCGGGACGTCCCCGTCGAGTACGGACCGTGGAGCCGGATCTACGACCTGTTCCGCCGGTGGCAGCGAAACGGCACCTGGCAGCGGATCCTCACCCGGCTCCAGTCCCTGGCCGACGCGAGAGGTGCCATCACATGGGACCTGAGCGTCGACTCCACGGTCTGCCGCGCCCATCAGCATGCGGCCGGAGCCCGCAAGCATGGCGAGCTGCAGAAGGAACCACCAGGCGGCATCTTCACCGAGCCCGGTGACCATGGGCTGGGGAGATCGCGCGGCGGGTTCACCACCAAGCTCCGTCTGGCAGTTGAGCAGGGCCAGAAGCCCATGTCGATCGTGGTGACCGCCGGGCAGCGTGGGGACTCGCCGCAGTTCGAGGCCGTGCTGGAGAGGGTCCGTGTGCCCCGCGTCGGACCGGGGCGGCCGCGCGCCCGTCCTGATCGTGTGCGGGCGGACCGGGCCTACGCCTCCCGCAAGAACCGCGCCTACCTGCGCCGCCGCGGGATCCGCTGCACCATCCCCGACAAGGCCGACCAGGCGCGCAACCGGCGAAAGCTCGGCTCCCGCGGCGGCCGGCCGCCCAAGTTCGACAAGGCTGATTACCGTGAGCGTCATGCGGTCGAATGCGGCATCAACCGCCTCAAGAGGCACCGCGCTGTCGCCACGCGGTACGACAAGCTCGCCGTCCGCTACGAGGCAACCGTGCTGATCGCAGTCCTCAACGAATGGCTCTGATCGGGGTGGCCCTCCCGTCCGGGGTCACCAATCCCGGCCGGCGGTCAGTTTCTCGGCATCCGCGTCCGTGAACCCGTATGCCGAAGCGACGAAGCAGAACTCGTCGCAGATCCACTCGCGCGCGACCGTCTCGATCCCGCTCCCGGCCGTCATGAACTCCCTGTCCAGCAGGTTGAACTCCTCAGTGGCAGCCTGGGTGAGCGCATACAGGGCCTCCAGATCCGACGGCCGCTCGGCCTCGATTCGCTCGCACAGTTGCAGCAGAATCGTCCTGCCCCGGTCGACCACCTGATCAGGGAAGTACGAGTCGTCGAACATCTCCCGCAGGAATCCGTGTCCCAGGAGTAGCTGGTTGGTGATCGGCATGGCACTTCCCTCTCCATGAAGAGCTGACGCGCCGATCATGCACAGCACCGCTGACAACGAGGCCACCCATGCACGCCGGACCCCGCGCGACCAGGACTTCCACAACAGGGCCCCTAGGCGCGCTTGACCGACTCGATGACGACGGACTGCTCAGGAACGTCTCGCATAGGGCCCCGGACCGTGGTGGCCACGGCCTCGATCTTTCTTGACGACGTCCAGGCCGCTGATGACCTTTCCGAAGACCGCGTAGCCGTTGCGCCAGCCGCTCGCGGCCGCGGCGGCCGGCGCCGGGGACGGGCGGACGTGGTGCGAGCAGCAGGCGGAATTGCTGCTCGCCCGCGGTCTCGGCCACCTGCGGCAGGCAGGACCGGTGGAGGCGGACGAGCTGGCCGGGTTCGCCGGGACCGTGACGACCGGCCGGGGCGCTGCCGTCGTGCCTCCCCAGCCGGCCAGGGACTGAGCTACGGCCGCAGGACGAGCTTCCCGGCGGCGTGACCACTCGCGCTCAGCTCCTGCGCCTTCGCGGCGTCCTCCAGCGGAAGGCTCTGCGCGATGCGCACCGTGAGCTTGCCGTCGGCTGCGAGGCGGGCGTACTCGCCGAGGCGGGAACCGAACGGGGCGGGGCCGGAGAAGGTGACGCCCAGCTCGGCGGCCTTCGGATCGGCGATGGTGATGATCCGGTCGGTGCCGCTGAGCAGGTCGATCGACACCTCCAGGTCGCCCGCCCCCGCGGCGTCGTACACGGCGTCGATGCCCTGCGGTGCGGCCTCGCGGACCCGGTCGGCGAGGCCGGTGCCGTAGGCGACCGGGATCGCGCCCAGCGAGCGCAGGTAGTCGTGGTTGCCGGGGGAGGCGGTGCCGATGACCGTGGCGCCGCGGGCGACCGCGAGCTGAACACCGACGGCGCCGGCCACACCCGCAGCTCCGTGCAGCAGAAGCGTGTCGCCTTCCCCGACGCCGAGGGCGTCGAGCACGCGGACCGAGGTCTCGACGGCGACGGGCAGTGCCGCGGCGAGGTCCCAGTCGAGGTCCGCGGGCTTCGGGCCGAAGTCGACGGCCAGCGCGTGCTCGGCGTACGCGCCGGTGACGGTCCAGCCCAGGACCTCGTCACCCACCGCGACGCCGGTCACGCCTTCGCCGACCTCGTCGACGACGCCGGCCGCCTCCACGCCGGAGATCACCGGGAACGGCGGCGCCATCTGCGGCCTCCACCCGTTGCGGATCTTGTAGTCGAGCGGGTTGACCGCTGCCGCCACGACCTTCAGCCGCACCTGTCCGGGTCCGGCGTGCGGCTCGTCGACCTCTGCGAGGCGGAGGACTTCCGGGCCGCCGAACTCGGTGTAGGTGATCGCCTTCATGTCCTGCTCCAGTGCTCGTCGCTCTAGGTGAAAGATCAACGCTCTAGGCGAAAGATCAACCTTGGCCTGGACCGGCGGGCGCGGTCCAGCCGGTGGATCGGATCCACTCGGCCAGGTCCAGGGTGGCCGGCTCGATCGCCCGCACCACCGCAAGATCCGACGGGTGTTCCGCCGCCTTCGCGAACTGGCGGAACATCGCCCTGTCGAGGTCGCTGGGAAGCACGCTCAACGGGAGGGCCTCGTAACGTGCCGGGAGCCCGGCGCGCGCGCCGAACGCCGCCGCGATCTGAGGGCCCGTCAGCTCGTCGCCGACGAGCTCGACGGCTCCGCCGGGCGCCTCCGCGGTGTCGAGCAGGAGCGCGGCGGCGACCCGGCCGACGTCCCTGACCGAGATCATCTTCAGGGCGACGTCCTCCGGCAGCGGCAGCCTCAGCACGACCTCTCCGTGCTCCAGGCTCGGTGCCATCTCCTCCATGAAGGGAGTCGGGCGAACCATCGCGGCCCTGAGGCCGGACTTCCTCAGGTGCTCCTCGATCGAGTGCTTCGAGTCATGGTGCGGCACACCCCGCTCCCGGTCCGCGCCGAAGACCGAGTTGAACACGACGTGCGGGACGCGTGCCGCGACCGCCGCGTCGACGAGCGCGGTGCCGATGCGGATCTCCGTCTCGACCTCTTCGAGGTTGTTCGCCTCCGGGGTCATGAAGTAGAACGCCTCGACCGCCGTCAGCGCGGCGGCCAACGACGCCGGGTCGTCGGTCCGGATGGCCGCCAGCTCGACGCCGCGGGCGGCCAGCGCCTGAGCCCGGTCGGATTGCGGGTTGCGGACCAGGGCCCGCACCGGGGCCTTGTGGTCCAGCAACGCGTCGACCACCGCCCCGCCCTGTTGCCCCGTCGCGCCGAAGACTGCGATCGTTCCGGTCGTCTGTGCGCTCATCGCTGCCACCCTTCACGCAGGGCGTGAGCAAGGTGAGCACGAGTCCGGTGTTGACCTCGGCGGTGGGGGGAGGACGACGCGGGCGCGGCGTCCTCGAGCTTGATCTGTTGTGACATGTCTCCACGATGCGTCTGCGGCGCCAGGCGCACCACCGGTATCCCGCCAGGTTCTCCCGATAACCCGCCAGTGTCGGGTAGCCTCAATCGCGTGTCCGACCCCAGCGGCGAGCCGAGCTTCTGCACCGACGATGGGCCGTTGTCGGCGCCGCTGGCCCATGGCGCCGACGTGGCCGCGCACTTCCACGACTATGGCCAGCTCCGCTACGCCGCGCGTGGGGCCCTGGTCACAGCGACCCAGGTGGGCACCTGGGTGGCGCCGGCCAGTCGGATCATGTGGGTGCCGCCCTTCGCGGTGCACAGCAGCAAGGCATACGGCGAGACGGACATCCGGGTGCTGTCGCTGCCCGTGACGCTGACCGGACAGCTGCCGGCCGAGCCGTCGGTTTTCGTGGCGAGCGCGTTGCTGCGCGAGGCCTATCTGGCGCTGATGAGCGAGGGCGAGCCGCTGGAGAGCCCCCGTGCGCGGCTGCTGATCGACGTCGTACTCGCCGAGCTCGCCCGCGCCGCACAAGAGCCGCTGCGCCTCCCGGAGCCGAGCGACCGGCGTCTCAAGGCGGTCACCGACCTGCTTCACGCGGACCCAGCAAGCCCAGCGACCCTGGCCGAGCTGGGCCACCGCACCGGCGCCAGCGAACGCACCCTGAGCCGACTGTTCGGTAGCGAGCTGTCGATGAGCTTCCACCAGTGGCGTACCCTGCTGCGCATCCAACGGGCGCTGATCGAGCTCAGCGACGGCGCCTCGGTCACCGACACGGCGATCCGGCTGGGCTGGTCGAACCCCAGCAGCTTCATCGACGCCTTCACCGTGCTGGTCGGTCAGACACCCGGAGGCTATCGCTCGTCGGCTCGGTCCTCCCGCAGCACCCATGGGTGAGAGGTTGGCGGGGTAGCCGTAGTTCCTGGCGGAACATCGGTGGCAGCCCAATGTTGCGGGAACCCACGCTGGAAGGGTGACTTCCTCCGCCACCACCCAGAGCTCCTCGCCAGCATCGGCGGCCTCGGCCGGTGCGGCGCTGAGCGACCTCATCGTCCAGTCGCTGACGCGGCACAGCTCGTCGGAGGCGTTCGTCGCGGGCGACCGGCGACTGACCTACGCCCAGGTGAGGTACTTGGTCTCGCAGTACATGGGTGCGCTCAGTTGGCGCGGAGTTGGCCTGGAGGTGGGCGTCACCATGCTCAGCCCGAACACGCCTGAGTCCTGGATCGTGCAGGCTGCGACGTACCTCCTCGGAGGGCGCTTCACGGGACTCCAAGCCGGTGAGCTGCACATCAGCGAGTCCACGGTGAAGTTCCACGTGGCGAAGATAGCTGGACGTCGGGTCGCGTGGCGAGGCCCCTCTGGCGCACGAGTGGGGCGCCACGGCCACGCGTTAGCTTGACTCTGTCGGGGATCTTGGTTGCCTGCGTCAGCTGACGGCTCGCCAGGAACGGAGGCGTGGGGTGCCTTGTCGATCGAGGTAGTTCTGGAAGGCGGTCGGCGGCCGTGGGGGTGCCGGTTCTTCCGGAGGCTGTCGGCTGAGGCGTTCGATGTTGACGGCGATGGCGGTGAGGACGTGTTGTAGATGGGCCTTGGCCTGCCCGCGGTAGCGACAGTGGCGCATACCGTGGCCGTGCGCGAACTCATTGATGGTGCCCTCGATGCCGGAGCGGACTGCGTAGCGCTTGTGCCAGTCCGGGTCTTGTTGCTCGGCGCGGTTGCGTAACTCCAGCAGAAAACCCTTCGAGGCCACCCCTACTGACCTGCCATCCTGGTGAGATGCTGCTCAAGCTGACCGGCTCCAGCTGTTCGGGCAAGACCACCCTCGCCTACTCCGTGGGCGAGCGGCTGGAGCGGGTCGCCGTGCACGACTTCGACGAGCTCGGCGTACCGGAAGGCGCCGATCGCCAGTGGCGCAACCGCACGACCGAGATGTGGGTGCGTCGCGCGCTGGAGTACCAGGACCGCGGCGTCGACCTCCTGCTGACCGGACAGTCTCCCCTGGGAGAAGTCCTGGCCAGCCCCTCCGCCCCGCTGCTGAATGGAATCGCGGTGTGCTTGGTCGACGTGTCCGACGAGGTCCGGCGCGACAGGCTCACCATGCGCGACTCGGGCCGATGGGACGCTCCGGCAGTTGACGCCTTCCTCGGCTGGGCCGCCTGGCACCGTCGGCACGCCGAAGATCCCCGATACCGACCCGACGTCATCATCGACGGCAGCTGGCACCGTATGGCCTGGCACCGCTGGACCGGGTGGACTGCCGACGATCGGCGATGGCGCACCCATCTGCTCGACACCACGAACCAGCCCGTCGCGGAATCCGTAGACCAGGTTGAGCAATGGGTGATCCAACAGCGCGACTCGCTCCGATCCGGCGGTCTCCCCCTGTCGCAGGGCTGGTCAGACCAGACAGCCGCCTGAGCCGACCGCGACTCTTGATCCACTTTCGCAACAGACCCTAGGGCCTGGGCTTTTGGGGCCTGGGTGGCGGAGGCCTGGGTGGTCTGGGGCCCGTCCGGAACGCCGCCTTCCACGCCTTTGCCTGCGACCGCCGCAACGGTGACGCCAGAGCACCGGGCGCGGACCGGGTCCTCGAACCCGCACTGCGGCACCTGGCCTCCGACCCCGACCCGGGGGTCCGGGCGACGGCCGCCGAGCTGGTCGGCAGGTTCTCCCGCACCGACGCCCGGGCCGTCGCAGCCTTGCAGACGTCCCACGCCCAGGACCCGAACCCGGCGCTCCGGAAGAAGGCGGGATGGTTCATCCCTGGAGGACCCTTCCACGAACGAACCGGCCCACGCGCGCTCGGGTGACTCGGGCGACAGCACGGTCCTCGCCCCTGGTTTTCGGGTTGACCCCCCGGGCGGTCGGATGATCGGGTCGGGGCATGGAAACCAGCACGACGGGCGATCCACTCCCGGCAGAAGCCGTTCTCCTCCTTGAGGCTCTCCTCAAGGAGGACCAGCCGGCCAACCGGGCCCTGCTCACGCAGATCCCACACCTGCGCGTCATCGGCCGCTGCCCGTGTTCCTGCGCCAGCATCGACTTCGGCCTGGACAGGGCAGCGGTGCCGGCCGCGCCCGTGACCGGCAATCCCGTTGCCGACGGGACGGTGCTCGACGCCGACGGAGAGCCGGTCGGCGGAGCGCTGGTCTTCGCCTACGACGGCTACCTGTCCAACCTGGAGGTCTACGGCTGGGGCGATGACCAGATCACCCGGCTCCCGTCCCCGGACCGGCTCTGCTGACTCCTCCTCCTCGAAGAGGTGGACCCCGGGCCCACCGGAACCGGGGAGGGCCTCACATGTGATCCGCCGGACAGGGACAGGGACAGGGACAGGGACAGGGTTCGGGCGGGCACCCGGATGCGGTGCCCGGGGCCCCGCGGCCACCGATCGGAAGGCGGACTGCGGAACCGGTGAACCGTGCGGCTGCTCCCGTCCGTAGTACCGGGTGGCGGCAACGCCACCGGCGCCTGACCCCCCGTGCGGGCGCCGGTTCAGCCGTCCGGGAGTACGGTCCGCCCGCCGGGGTGGCCCGCCCGCCGGGTGGTCCGGCTCCCGGTCCCCCCGGCTCCCGCGCCCCGGCGGGAGCCGGGATCGGGTGCTCCGACGGCCGTCCTTGTGGGAGGACGGTCGCCGGAGCGCCCGGCCTCGCGCGGTGCGACGCCCCGGGCGCGCACCTGCCGCCCCGTCTCTCCGGGCGGGAACGCCGTGCAGCCTCCGGCGCGAGGACCCGCCGCCCGGGGTGAGGAGTCCGCCGCCCGGCGCGACGCGTCCGCGGGACGCGACCACCCGTGCGCGAACCGCCGCCGCCGACCGGAAAGCCCCGGAACGGACCGTCACACCCCCGGAGGCACACCGGGACGCCGACGTCGTACGGATAACAAGCAGGTCAAACGGGTTGTGGTGAGTGCCGGCCGATGAGCATTCTTGTGGCCATGACTCCGGCTCCCACACTCCCCGGCCACCAGAGCGACACATCCGGGCCCACGCCCACCGGATACGCCCACGAATGGGCGCTGGTCGACGTCGAGACCTCGGGGCTGAGGCCCGGCCAACACCGGGTGCTCTCCCTCGCGGTGATCACGGTCGACGCCGGGGGCCGGCAGACCGGGGAGTACTCCACCCTGCTGGATCCGGGCGTGGACCCCGGACCGGTGCACGTCCACGGCCTGACCGCCGAGCGGCTGCGGGGGGCGCCGGCCTTCGAGCAGATCGCCGGGCGGGTCGCCGAGCTGCTGGAGGGCAGGGTGATGGTGGCCCACAACGCCCAGTTCGACTACGACTTCCTCAGTCACGAGTTCGCGCTCGCCCGCTCCTGGCTGCCGGTCTCGCGGCGGCTCTGCACGTTGGCGCTGAACCGGCGGATCGACACGTCGACCGTGGACCTGAAGCTCGGCACGCTCGCCGCGCACTACGGCGTCCCGCAACTGCACGCGCACGACGCGCTGGACGACACCAGGGTGCTGGCCGGAGTGCTGCGCGGCTCGCTCACCGAGGCGCAGCGCCTGGGGGTGCCGCTGCCGCTGGTGGACTGCCCGCCCCGGCGCACCTCGGAGTTCCGGCCGCGGATCCCCAAGACGCCGTGCGCGTACCGCAATCCGGGGCGGCTGCCGGCGGGTGGGGTGCTGGTGCAGGGCATGAAGGTCGCCGTGACCGGGGAGACGGGGACGGCCCGGGAGGAACTGGTCGCGAGGGCGGTGGCGGCCGGGCTGAACGTGATGACCTCGGTGAGCCGGCACACCAGTGTGCTGGTGGCCAACGGGGGCGCGGCGTCCTCGGCGAAGGCCCGGCGGGCCGCCGCCGAGGGGGTGCCGGTGCTCGACGAGGGGGCGTTCCTCGCCCTGCTCGCGGAGGTGCGGCCGGGACAGCCGCACGAGGCCGGCGGCGTGGTGACGGGCTCCGAGCAGGCGACGGCCATTGCGGTGGAAGCCGTGGTCGCGGTGGAGGCCGTGGTCGCGGCGGAGTTCGCGGAGGCGGCTCCGGCCACTGCGCCGACCGCGGAGTCGGTCGTTGAGCCGACCGCGGAGCCGGTTGCGGCGGTGGCCGGGCCGGATTCGGCGGTGGCCGGGCCGGTCCCGGTGGCCGTGCGGTCCGCGGTGCGGCGCAGGACCGCCCGGGAGCGGCGGGCGCTCACCGGCCGGCGGGTGCTCGTGCTGGGTGGCCGGCACCCCGAGGCGGTGGCGGCCCGGACGGCGGTGGTCGGCCTCGGCGGTGCCGCCGCGGTGAACCTGTCGGCCAACGTCACCGACGTCCTCGCGCTGACCGGTTCCGCCGCCGACCGGAGGATGAAACGGATCGAGTGGCTCCAGCTCCCGGTGCACGACGACACCTGGCTGCGGACCCTGGGCAGCACGCCCGCCGCGCCGGGCTCCGGGGAGCCGGCCGCAGGGGAGCCGGGTGAAGGGGAGGCGGACGAGGTGGAGGTGGAGGTGCTGCCGCGCGGTGGCGTGATCGACCTGCCCATCGCTACCGACGGTGCCCGCTGGAGCGTCAACGCCTCGTGGACGCAGCAGACCAGCTGCGAGGTCGACGTGGTCGCGTTCAGCCTCGACGAGGACGAACAGGTCTCCTGCGACGAGGACTTCGTCTTCTACGGCGCACCCGAGAGCCCCGACGGCACCGTCCGGCTCGCCTTCGACGGCCCGCAGGAGCAGGCGGTCACCGTCGACCTCGGCCCGCTGGGCGGCTCGGTGCGGAAGGTCGTCATCGCGGCGGCGATCGACGGCTCGGCCACCTTCGGCGACGTCGGCGCGGTGGAGATCGCGCTGGCCGGCGACACCCGGGCCCGCCCGATCGTCCAGGCCACGTTGGACGCCGCCACCACCGAACGGACCCTGCTGCTCGCCGAGATCTACCGCCGCGGCGGCTCCTGGCGGTTCCGTGCGGTCGGGCAGGGCTTCGACCACGGGCTCGACGAGCTGGCCCGCGGCTACGGGGTGGACGTCGAGGGCTGAGCGGCCCGGGGCGGCGGCGGTACCCGCCGGGGTGCCGCCGCTACTCCGCTGCCGCCCCGCCGGGGTGCTGCCGTCCGGCCGGCCGGGTCCGTGGGTCGGCGGTGGACGGCAGCGGACGACGTCACCACCCCAGCAGGAACGCCCTCCGGGACAACCCGGCCAGCACGGCCTCCGCCGCCGCCTCCGGTGCGACGGGTGCGGCGTCCACCGTGTGCCGGTCCGGCACGCCGCCCGGCTCGCCCGGCTCGGCGGAAGCGCCCGCCGGCCGCAGCACCACGTAGTGCAGCGCCGCCCCGGTGGTGCGGCTCTCGCGGCGGAACGCGTCCAGCGCCGTCGGCGCGACCGCCGCCTCCACCACCACCTGGTACCCGCCGGTGGCGAACGCGAAGGCCGCCTGCGCGGTGGCCGCCAGAGCCGTCGTGTTCTGCCGCTGCGCCTCCGGCAGGTGCGCCGGGACGTACCCCTGGCGGACCGCCCGCTGGAAGTCGTCCGCCCGCAGGTGCACGCTCGGGTGGAGGGCGTCCGCCAGCAGGGGCGCGACCGTGCCGCTCCCGGCCCCGGCCGGGTCGGCGAGCACGACCACGCCGCCGGCGCCCCGCCGGCCCCCGATCTCCGGCCCGCCTACGGTCGTTCGGTTCACGGCTGCTGATCCCTTCGCGGGCCGGGGACGGACGGGGTGCCGGAGCGGGTCTGACCCGGGTACGGACAGCCGAGCGCATCGCCCCAACGACTGACTGCTGTCGGAGATCAACCTAGTCCACGGCGGTACCCCGAGTCCTCCCCCCTACCGATCCGTGGACCCCTCCCGCACCGGGGTGTCCGGCCGCAGCACGATCGGGTTGGTCAGCGCCGCCATCGGGCCCCACGGCAGGTCGGGGCCCATGGAGTTGCCCCGGCCGGGGGTGCCGTCGGCCTTCGGGTGGCGGACCTCGGCCCGGACGAACGCGGCGAGCGAGGCCGTCGTCCGCCAGACGACGGTCCCCGCACCGTCGGCGGGCAGCGACTCCTGGTGCAGCTGGCCCTCGTCGGTCAGGAAGCGGACCGTCCCGCCGGGCACGCCGGAGACGGCGAGACGGACGTCCACCGGGGCGTCCGCGGGGACGGTGAGCTGTTCGCCGATGCCCGCCTGCCGGCCGTGCCCGGTGGCGGTGAACTCCAGGTGGACGGCGGCCGATTCGGCGAGCCAGCTGCGTCCGGCCCGGATTCCGTCGAGGACGGCGTCACGGGTGAGGTCCTCGGCCCGGACGACGGTGTGCGGGGAGCCGATGACCTGCGGGGCACTGTGGGCGTCGCTGTTGCCGACGGCCGGCAGCCAGGAGCGTCCTTCCCGCAGGGCGACGGCGAGCCCCGCGTCCCAGGTGTCGACCGCCGACTCGTCGTCGTAGGTCCAGGGCCCGTTCCAGACCTCCACCGCGTCGGCGTCCTGGTAGCCGAACTTCCACTGGCAGGCGACGTACGGGCAGTACGGGTGGGCGGGCACCACCAGGCCGCCCTGGCTGCGGACCTGTCGGGCGAAGCGCGGGAAGGCCTCGTCGCGGGAACGGTAGCGCCAGTCGACGAACCGGCCCGGCCGCAGGCCGAGCGCCAGCCAGTGGCCGTTGCGGGTGGTCACCTCCTCGCCGAGCACGATCAGCAGGTCCGGCCCGGCCAGCGGGCCCCAAACGCCGTGCGAGGAGGTGGTGTTGTGGTCCGTGGAGACGATGAAGTCCAGCCCGGCGTCCCGCGCGCCCGCGGCGACCTCGGCCGGCAGCCGGCGACCGTCGGAGTGCACGGTGTGCAGGTGGCAGTCGCCCCGGTACCAGGAGCGCCCGCGGCCCCGCGCCCGCTCGGGCGGGTAGGACGGGGTGAACTCGGGCCCCTGCGCGCCGAACCGGAGCGTGACGGTGACCCGGTAGTCGAGCCCCTGCGGCGCCACCTGGTACGGGCCGAGGACGACGTGCCACCTCCCCGGGCGGATCGGGCCGGGGAGGTAGCCGGGCGTCGCCCCGTCGCGGGCGACGGTGAACTCGGTGCGGAACCCGCCCGACCAGCCGCGGAATCCGCGCCCGCCGAGGTCGGTGCCACGTTCGTCGAAGAGGCCGATGTCACAGGAGTTGCCGGGTGTGCCGGCGGGGACGGACGGCTTGTCGTAGCCGTACGCGACGGCGATCTCCCGTACGCCGTCCGGCACGTCGAACGGCAGGTACACGAAATCGGGCGCACCGGTGGGGAGATGGCCGGTGAGGGTGACCGTCCGGTCGGGCACGGCGTCCGCCGCCTGCGCCGGTCCGGCGGTGGCCGCGAGGCCGAGTGCGGTGACCGCGCCGGTGGCCAGACCGGTCCGGAGCAGGTCGCGGCGGTCGAGCGCGGGGGCGGGCCGGTCGGACGGGGGGCCCTGGTCGTCGGGCTGTCGGCCGTCCGGCCGCCGGCCGGGCTGCGGGTCGTCACGGTCGGTCATCGGGGCCTCCGGTCTCGGGCAGCGGCGGCGGGCGGACTCCCGGCCGGCTCGCCCGCCTCCCTACCCGCGCCGGTGAACCCCCGGTGAGCCGGGCCCCACCGGCGCACGGCGGGTCAGTGAAGGAGCCCGGGGACACCCGGCACGTCCACCGGCACGGCCAGCACCTGCCCGGTCCGCGCGTCCGCCGGCGGCGGCCACTCGGCGGCGGTCAGGTAGAGCGTGCGGCCGTCCGGACCGCCGAGCGCGCACGAGAAGCACCCGCGGTCCAGCGAGACCCGTTGCACCACCTCCCCGCCCTCGCGCACCCGGACGCAGCAGCGGCCCGGGACGTCCGCGAACCAGAGCGCGCCCTCCGCGTCGAGGCTGATCCCGTCCGGCGCCGAACCCTCCACCGCCGCCCAGACCCGCCGGTCGGTCAGGCCCCCGTCGGCCGCGATGGTGAACGCGGTGAGCCGGCCCGCGTACGACTCGGCGACGATCAGGGTCGAGCCGTCCGGGGTGACCGCCATCCCGTTGGGGAAGGCGAGGTCGCCCGCCACCTGCCGGACGGCCCCGTCCGGGGTGACCACCGCGACCAGTCCGGGCCCCGGGGCCTCGCCGCCCATCAGGTCGAAGCCGATGCAGTTGACGTACGCGTTGCCGCGCCCGTCCACGGCCACCTCGTTCCACGGCCGGTCGCAGACCGCCCGCAGGTCCGCGTACGGGCCGAGCGTGCCGTCGGCCTCGCGGCGCAGCAGCCGCCGGTCGCCGCCGGCCACGACGAGCAGGCGGCCGTCGGGCTCCGGCAGCCAGTCGATGCAGAACGGGAACGACGGGACGCGGGCGGTCACGGTGGCGGTGCCGTCGGGGCCGACGGTGAGGAGCTCCTGGGCGCCCCAGTCGCAGACCCAGAGCCGGCCGTCGTGCCAGCGGGGTGACTCGCCGAGGGCGAGGCCGGTGAGGAGGGGGGAGGGGGTGGTCGGCATCGGGACTCCCTGCGCGGATGGCCGGACGGCTGGGGACGGCGGGGGACGGGGCTGCGGACGGCTGGGGACGGCGGGGGACGGGCCAGCCGGGGTGCGGTTGCGGCCGGTGACGATCGATCGGTTCATAGAAACAGATGATCGGAATGTCGGATGTATGTGGAGGTGGGCATGTCGCTGAGTCGGCGGACACTGCTGATCGCAGCGGCCGGCAGCGCACTGGCGGGGTGTCAGCCGGCCGCCGAGCCCGCCGGACGGGTGACGGCGGCGGCCCCGGCGGCCGGCCCGCTGCCGCCCACCGCTCCTGAACCCGAGCCGTCCACGGACCCGGAGGCCGTCGCTGGTCCCGCCGCTGCTCCCGCCACCGCGTCCGGGGCGCCGGCCACCTCCGCGACGCCGGTCGGCCGGGCCGACGTGACGGCCAGGTACGCGGGCGTCGAGCCCTCGGAATGGGGCCTGGACGTGACCGGGGTGCTCACCTCCCTGCCGGCCGGGGAGCAGGCCACCGCACTCACCTTCGACGCCTGCGGCGGCCCCGGCGGCTCCGGTTACGACGCCGACCTCATCGAGTTCCTGCGTGCCCACGAGGTGCCCGCCACGCTGTTCCTGAACGCGCGCTGGATCGACGCCAACCCGGCGGAGTTCGAGAGCCTCGCGGGCGACCCCCTGTTCGAGATCGCCAACCACGGGACGCTCCACCGCCCGCTCTCCGTCACCGGCCGCTCCGCCTACGGCATCGCGGGCACCGGCGACGCCGGCGAGGCGTACGACGAGGTCGCCGGGAACCTCGCGAAGCTCACCGCCCTGCTCGGCCGGCCGCCGCGCTTCTTCCGTTCCGGCACCGCCCACTACGACGACGTGGCCACCCGGATCGCCGCCGACCTCGGCCAACGCGTCGCCGGGTTCACGGTCAACGCCGACGCCGGCGCCACCTTCAGCTCCGCCCAGGTCCGCGAGGAGGTGGCCGCCACCCCGCCGGGCGCCGTCGTCATCGCCCACCTGAACCACCCGGGCGGCGGCACCGCCCCCGGCTTCGCGGCCGCCCTCCCGCCCCTCCTCGCCGCCGGCCGCCGCTTCACCCGCCTCTCGGACGTGCTGGGCTGAACCGTCGGCCTGCCGTCCGGCCCGGCCGCCGGCGGGGCCGGTCGGGCGTAGGTCGGGGCGCTCCGGGACCGGTCGGGGATGGGCCGGGGCGGTCGGCGCCGGTCCGGGGTGAGCCGGGGTGGGCCGCCCTACGGGTGTACGTCCACGACGAGGGTGCGGTCGGGCCCGCCGGCCGTTTCGGCCACGGCCCCTCGCGAGGCCGCTGCGCAGCACGGTCGCAGCTCGCAGGTGGCGTAGCCGCCCGAACGGCCCCCGGACGGCACCGTCGGGCGGCCCGTGCGCACCGGCCAGTGGCGCGCGGCCGGAGGTCAGCGCAGGCGCAGGCCGCCGGGGAGCTCGTCCTCGACGATGTCGGCCAGCCAGTCGAAGACGGTCGGGCCGCGTCCGGCGCGGGCCTCGGCGAGGCGGGCGGCCACCCGCTCACGGTGGGTGGGGTGGCAGCGGGCGAGCATCAGCTCCAGCTGGCGGGCGGTCTCGGCGTGGCCCAGGTTGCGCCGCGAGGTCTCGTGGTCCTGCCACTCGATGACGTAGTCGCCGTCCTCGGGGGTGCCGAAGCCGCCGCGGAGGCAGTCGGCGAAGGCGTCGAGGTTGCGGCCGAAGTAGCCGCCGCAGCCGATGGAGCGGCCGGCCTCGGCCCAGAAGTCCTCCAGGGTGCCGATCCGGGTGCCGTCGAGGACGTAGGTGACGGTCACGGCAGGACGGTGATGGCCGTGGCGAGGAGGCCGTCGCGCACGGTCCAGCGCCCGTCGAAGGAACCGAGGCGCCGGCCGTCGACGACCGGTCCGGGGACGAGGAGTTCGGCGTGGAAGGTGCCGTCGGGGCGGAAGGTGAGGTCGGCCTCGCTGAATTCGAGGAAGAGCCGGGTGAGGGGGAACCAGGTCTTGTAGACGGATTCCTTGGCGCTGAAGAGGAGGCGGTCCCAGGGGGTGTCGGGGTGCTCGGCGAGCAGTTCGGCGGTGCGCTTCTGCTCGTCGGGGAGGGCGATGGCCTCGAAGACGCCCTCGGGGAGGGGGAGCGCGGGCTCGGCGTCGATGCCCAGGGAGACGACGTCGCCGGCGTGGGCGACGGCGGCGCCGCGGAAGCCGGCGCAGTGCGTGAGGCTGCCGACCACACCGTCGGGCCAGCCGGGCGCGCCGCGCAGGCCGGGGACGAGGGGGACGTACGGGACGCCGAGGCGGCCGAGGGCGAGGCGGGCGCAGTGGCGGACGGTGGTGAACTCGCGGCGGCGGGAGCCGACGGCGCGGGCGATGACGGCCTCCTCGGCCGGTTCGAGCCGGGCCTGCGGCGGGTCGTCGTACGCGACCTCCGCCACGACGGATCCGGGCAGCAGTTCGCCGATCACAGGTCCCCCCTGAGTGTGTGCCGTGCGGACGGGACGAGCCTAACCCGGCCGGCCCCCGCGGTGGGGGCCGACCGGGGGTCCGCTCGGCTACTCGAAGGCGGCCGCCGCCGCGCGCAGGGCCCGGGCGACCGTCTCGGGGTCGTACGGGGCGGGTTCGCCGGGCAGGTAGGTGACGGCGCGCAGGGCCCCGGTGTAGCGGAACGAGCGGTGGCGCTCGTGGACCGGCCAGGAGACCGGGGACTTGCGGTCGATGCCGACGCTGATGCCCTGGAACGGGGCCATGCCGATCAGCTGGTGGACCGGGCCGAGCCGGCCGCCCTCGACGCCGTCGACCAGCAGGCGGAACTTCCACTTGAGGCCGGCCACGGCCTCGGCCTCCAGGGTGATCCGGCGGGCGCCGGGTGCCACCGGGCCGCCGTCGGCCTCGACCAGCTCGCCGTACTGGTTGTAGGCGAGGCGGAGCCGGCCGTCCTCGACGTAGAGGCTGTAGCCACCGCCCTGGTCGCCGTGCGAGACGAGGACGCCCTGGTCGTCCGCTTCGTGGCGGTCCAGCTCGACCTCGACGGCGAAGGAGCGGAAGGAGATCAGGCGGGAGGAGCGGTACCGCTCCAGCTCGGGCGTGCCGGCCAGCAGGGTGACGGGACGGCGCAGCCGTTCGGCCTCCGGGCCGCGCAGGGCGAGGGCGCCGCTGCCGTCGGCCAGCGGGAAGACGCCGTCGCGCCAGGCGGCGGCCTCCCAGGCGGCGGCCAGTTCCTTGACCAGCCCGGGGTGTTCGGCGGCGACGTCGTGGATCTCGGTGGGGTCGGTGCGCAGGTCGTGGAGGGCCCACTCGTCGTCGTCGTAGGGCGCGCCGGGGCGGTGCAGGGTGACGAGCTTCCAGCCGTCCCGGTAGTAGCTGCGGTTGCCGGTCATCTCGCAGTACTGCTCGGGGTGGGTGGAGGGGGCCTGCGGCGCGCGCAGGACGGGGGCGAAGCTGATGCCGTCGAGCGACTGCACGGGCTGCCCGCCGCGCTCCGACGGCCGCTCGACGCCCGCCAGTTCGAGCAGGGTGGGCAGGATGTCGGTGACGTACTGGTACTGCGGGCGGACGCCGTTGTCGTCCTCGGAGCGCGGCAGCCCGGCCGGCCAGGAGAGGACGAAGGGCACCCGGACGCCGCCCGCGTAGGTCTGGCCCTTGTAGAAGCGGAACGGCGTGTTGGAGGCCATGCCCCAGCCGCGCGGGTAGTGGACCAGGCTCTGCGGGCCGCCGATGAGCTCGATCTCCCGCTCGACGTCGGGGTTCCAGTCCTCGGGCAGGCCCGGGTGGTGGACGAAGCGGCTGAAGTAGCTGCGGGTGCCCTCGGCGCCGCCCTCGCCGGTGCCGCCGTTGTCGGAGGTGAACACGATGACGGTGTTGTCGAGTTCGCCGAGGGCGGCGAGGGTGTCGGTGAGCCGGCCGAGGTTCTGGTCGACGTTGTCGACCATCGCTGCGTACACCTCCATGTACCGGGCGTACAACTTCTTCTGGACGGCGCTGAGTTCGTCCCACGGGCCGACGTCGTAGCCGGCCTCGCCGTTGCGCTCGGGCAGCTCGGTTCCGGGCGGGAAGTGGCCGGCGGCGAGCTGGCGGGCGAAGCGGGCCCCGCGCAGCTCGTCCCAGCCCCCGTCGTAGCGGCCCTTGTGCCGGGCCAGGTCGGCCGGCTTGGCCTGGAGCGGGCCGTGCACGGCGTTGTGCGCGAGGTAGAGGAAGAACGGCTTCTCCGCGTCGTGCGCGCGCAGCGACTTGACCATGGCGATGGCCTGGTCGGTGATGTCGTCGGTGTAGTAGTAGCCCTCGGGGAACTCGTCGATGTCCAGGGGGCTGTTGTCGCGCACGAGTTGGTGCGGGTGGAAGAGGCTGGTGAGGCCCTCCAGCACGCCGTAGTACTGGTCGAAGCCCTTCTGGAGCGGCCAGTTGGTGCGGCTGTCGGCGGCGTTGGAGGCGGAGTCGCGGGTGAGGTGCCACTTGCCGACGGCGTAGGTGGCGTAGCCCTGGTGGTGCAGGAGCTCGGCGAGGGTCGGGATGTCGCCGGCCACCTCCATGCCGTAGCCGGGGAAGCCCGGGTCGGCGTTGGCCACGAAGGAGTAGCCGACCCGGTGCGGGTTGAGGCCGGTGAGCAGGGCCGCGCGGGCGGGTGAGCAGAGCGGCATGGTGTGGTAGTTGGCCAGCCGGACCCCGTTCGCGGCGAGCCGGTCGAGGGTGGGTGTGGGGATCTCGGAGCCGAACGGCCCGATGTCGCTGTAGCCCATGTCGTCGATCAGCACGACGACGATGTTGGGCGCCCCCTCGCGCGGGCGGACGCGTTCGGGCCAGGCGGGCGTGGAGGCGCCGAAGGTGCGGCCGACGGTGCCGGTGAAGCCGGCGTACGGGTCGCGCCGGTGCGGGTCGGCCGGCCGGGGGTCGGGGGTGCTGGTCATGCGTGGCTCCGGGTGGTGAGGCGGGTGGCGGACTCCAGGCGCGGTACGGCGGCGAGGAGTTCGGCGGTGTACGGGTCCTCGGGTGCGGTGACGACGCGGTCGGCCGGGCCGGTCTCGACGATCCGGCCGCGGTGCATCACCGCGATGCGGTGGCTGACCTGGCGGACCACCGCGAGGTCGTGGGCGATGAAGAGGACGGCCAGGCCGAGTTCGCGTTGCAGCCGGGCGAGCAGCTCGATCACCTGGGCCTGGACGGAGACGTCCAGTGCGGAGACCGGCTCGTCGCAGATCAGCACGCTCGGCTCGGGGGCCAGGGCCCGTGCGATGCCGATGCGTTGGCGCTGGCCGCCGGAGAAGGAGCGCGGCTGCCGGCCGGCCGCGTCCGGCTCCAGGCCGACCTGCCGGAGGAGTTCGGCGACGCGCCGGTCCCGGGCCGCGCGGTCGCCCAGGCCGTGGGCGATCAGCGGTTCGGCGATGATCTGGCCGGCGGTCATCCGCGGGTTGAGCGAGGCGTACGGGTCCTGGAAGACCATCTGCACCTCGCGGCGGGCCGCGCGCTCCCCGCCGCGCCCGAACTCCCGTCCGCGGAACCGGATCGAGCCCGCCGAGGGGGCATGCACCTGGACCAGGGCGCGTGCCAGGGTGGACTTGCCCGACCCGGACTCGCCGACCAACCCGAGCGTCTCGCCCGGGTGGAGCACCAGGTCGACGCCGTCCAGCGCGGTGACCGCCCGCCGGCGCGGACCGTACGTCTTGCCCAACCCGGTGACGGTGAGCAGCGGTTCGGCCCCGGGGGTGCTGTTGGCGGCCGCCTCGGACGGGGCGTCCAGCCGTGGCACGGCCGCCAGCAGCTGCTGGGTGTAGGGGTGCCGGGGCGCGGCCAGGACGTCGTCGGTCCCGCCGCGCTCGACCACCCGGCCGTCGCGCAGCACCAGGATCCGGCGGCAGGTCTGCGCGATCACGCCGAGGTCGTGGCTGATCACCACCAGCGCGGTGCCGGTCTCCCGGTTGATCCGGGCGAGCAGTCGGAGGATCTGCTGCTGAACGGTCGGGTCGAGGGCGGTGGTGGGTTCGTCGGCGACCAGCACCTCGGCCCGGTTGGCCAGTGCGAGCGCGATCATGATGCGTTGGCGCTGGCCGCCGGAGAACTGGTGCGGGTGGTCGCGCAGCCGGGCGGTGGCGTCGGGGATGCCGACCAGGCCGAGGAGTTCGGCGGACCGGGCGGCCCGTTCGGCCCTGCCCGCGGTGCCGTGTGCGCGCAGTGCCTCGTCGAGCTGTCTGCCGATGGTGAGCACCGGGTTGAGCGAGGACATCGGGTCCTGGAAGATCATGGCGATCCGCCGGCCGCGCAGCGCGCGCAGGCCCGCTTCGGGCAGCGTGGCGAGGTCCTGGCCGTCGAGCTCGACGGTCCCGCCGGTGATCCGCCCGCCGGGCGGCAGCATCCGCAGCAGCGCCAGCGCGGTGGTGGACTTGCCGGAGCCGGACTCGCCGACCAGGCCGAGGGTGTCTCCGGCGGCCAGCTCGAAGCCGACCCCGTCGACGGCCGTGGTGCCGTCGAACTCGACGGTGAGGTCGGTCACGCGCAGGACCGGGCGGCTCATCGGCGGATCCCCTTGTTCAGGGCCTCGGCGATCAGGGTGAAGCCGAGGACGAGGGCGGTGGTGGCGGCCAGCGGGGCCGCCGCGAAGGCCGGGTGGCTGGAGAGGTAGGCGACGGACTGGCTGAGGATGGAGCCGAGGGTGGGCTCGGGCGGGCGGACGCCGAGCCCGAGGAAGCTCATCGCGCCCTCGATGAAGACGCCGATGGAGAGCGCGACGGCGGTCTGCACGATCAGCGGGTCGGCCGCGTTGGGGACGACGTGGCGCAGCAGCACCCGCAGCCGGGAGGCGCCGCCGACCCGGGCGGCGAGTGCGTACTCGCGCTTCTGCTGGACCAGGATGCCGGCCCGCAACTGCCTTCCGAAGCCGGGGATTTCGGCGAGGGCGATGACGATGAGCACCGGCCAGCGGCCCGGGCCGAGGACGGCGGTGACGGCGAGCGCCAGGATGAGACCGGGGAAGGCGAGCAGCAGGTCGAAGAGCCGCTGGACGGTGAGGTCGGCCCAGCGGGAGGAGGCGGCGAGCAGGGCGAAGGAGCAGCCGAGCAGGGCGCCGGCCGGGACGGCGCAGAAGGTGATCGCCAGGTCGGTGCCGATGCCGTGCAGTACCCGGCTGAACAGGTCGCGGCCCATGTCGTCGGTACCGAAGGGGTGTTCGGCGCTGGGGCCGGCCAGGGCGAGGGCGCTCTGGGCGTTCGGGTCGAGGTCGGTGAGCAGCGGCGCGAGCAGTGCGGCGAGCGCGGTCACGCCGACCAGGGTGAGGCCGGTGAGGCCGCGGACGGTGAGCAGGCCGGCCAGGTAGCGGTTGCGGCGCCGGGCGGCGGCCTGCGGCGGGCCGGCGGCCGGGGTGGTCGGGGTGGTCGGGGTGGTCGGGGTGGCCATCGGGTTTACTCCCACCGGATCCGGGGGTCCAGCCACGCGTACACCAGGTCGGTGAACAGCTGGACGGCGACGTAGACGGCGACGATCAGCAGCAGGAGGTCCTGCACGACGGGGTAGTCGCGGCGGATCACGCCCTGTTCGATCAGCTGGCCGAGCCCGGGCCAGGCGAAGATCCGCTCCACCAGGACGGCTCCGGCGATGAGTTGTCCGACCTGGAGGCCGAGCACGGTGATCGCGGGCGGCAGCGCGTTGGGCAGCGCGTGCTGCCAGACGATCCGCCGGCGGGAGACGCCGAGCGCGGTGGCGGTGCGGACGTAGTCCTCCGCGAGGGCGCGTTCCATGCCGTCCTTGAGGTAGCGGGCGAGGACGGCGGCGCTCGGCAGGGCCAGGCAGAGGGCCGGCATCAGGAGGTACTGGACGGCGAGGTCCGGCTGGTCGAGCAGCGATTCGTGGCCGCCGGCCGGCAGCAGGCCGAGGGTGACCGCGAAGAGCAGCACCAGCAGGACGCCGGTGACGAACGGGGGTACGGCCAGGACGGCCGTGGTGAACGTCTGGACGGCGGCGGCGACGGGGCGGCGCCGGGTGGTGGCCCCGAGCACGCCCAGCGGCAGCGCGATCACGATCACCAGGAACAGGGCTCCGAGGGTGAGTTGGACGGTGGCGCCGAGGCCGTTGCCGATCAGGTCGGCGACCTGCCCGCCGATCGCGTAGCTGGGCCCGAGGTCCCCGGTGACGAGGTGGCCGAGCCAGGCGGCGTACTGGGAGAGCAGCGGCTGGTCGAGGCCGAGCCGGGAGCGGATGGCGGCGACGGCCTCCGGACCGGCGTCGGGGCCGGCCAGCGAGGTGGCCGGGTCGCCGGGGATCAGCCGGAGGACGAGGAAGACGAGGAAGGAGGCGAGGGCGAGGACGAGCAGTCCGGAGGGCAGCCGCTTGAGGAGGAAGGTGCGCATCGGTCAGGCCGTCAGGTAGGAGTCGTCGAGGTTGAGGTAGCCGAACTTGTTGAGGTCGACGCCGCGGACCTTGCTGCCGGCGACCTCGACCAGGCCGGCGATGGCGAGGTCGATCACGAACTCCTCGTCCAGCAGCACGTCGGTGATCTGCTGGTAGAGCGCCTTGGCCTCGGGACTGTCGCTGTCCGGCCGGTTCCAGGCCTTCTGGACGACGTCGGTGTAGGCGGGGGAGCTGAAGTGCGAGCTGTTCCTGGCCTCGTTGAACGGGTAGGCGCTCACCGCGAGGGTGGCGGGGTGGAGTTGGGCGAAGCCGTGGCTCAGCGTCCAGAGGGCGGGCATGGTCTGGGAGATGAGCTGCTTCTGCATGGTGGGCGAGTCGGTCGGCTGGAGCACCGTCTCGATGCCGACCTGCTTGAGGTCGTACTGGAGGATCTGCGCGATCGCGGTGGCGCCGGGCTCGTTGGAGTGCGCGAACGGCAGGGTGAGCGTGGTGAGGCCGGCGTCCTTGAGCAGGGCCCGGGCCTTGTCCGGATCGTGGCTGTAGCGGCCGGCGCCGGCCTCGCTGTAAGCGGGCGAGGACTTGGGCCAGGGGACGGAGGAGACGGTGCCGTAGCCGCCGAGCGCCTGCTGCACCAGCCGGTCGCGGTCCACGGCCCAGGCGATGGCCTGCCGGACGCGCTTGTCGCTCACGTGCTCGGCGGTGAGGTCGGCACCGATGTAGTAGGCGCCGGAGCCGGTGTCGTACTGCTTGATCCGGAACTGCGGGTCGCTCCTGAGGGTGGCCACGTCCTTGCCGCGGACGCTGTAGGAGAGGTGGGTCTGGCCGGTCCTGAGGGAGGAGAGCAGCGACTCGGCCTGCGGGACGATCCGGATCTCCACCCCGTCCAGGTAGGGGCGGCCGGCGTTCCAGTACTTCTCGTTGCGGGCGAAGGTGATCGAGCTGCCGGGCTTGCGCTCGGTGAGGGTGAACGGCCCGGTGCCGACCAGCCTGGTGCCGGCGACGGCGTCCTCGACGGTGGCCGAGTCCGGGATGATCATGAACTCGAAGAGGTCGAAGAGGTTGCTGACCGGATGGGCGAGGACGAGGGTCAGCTCGAAGTCGCCGTTCTTGCGGAAGTCGGTGACGGTGGCGGCCGTCGAACGGAGCTGGGCCGAACGGGCCGGGTTCTGCAGGTTCTTGACCGCGAACACCACGTCGTCGGCGGTGAACCTGCGGCCGCTGTGGAAGAGCACGTCCTCACGCAGCTTGAGGGTGATGCTGGTGCCGTCGGCGGCGAGCTGCCAGGAGGTGGCGAGCTCGGGCTGGGGCTGGAGCCTGTCGTCGTACCTGGTCAGGGTGTTGAAGACCAGACGCTGGACGAGGGTGTTGGCGCTCTGGGCGAAGAGCAGGCTCGGCGTGAAGTCGACGCCGGTGCCCACCGTGAGGACGCCGCCCCGGCGCGGGCCCGCCGATCCGCTCGCGGCGGAGGAGGCGGTGTCCGCGGCCGAGCGGCAGGCCGCCAGCGTCAGCAGGCCGGCTCCGGCGAGGCCCCCGCGCAGCAGGGCGCGGCGGGAGAGGCCGGGGGCGGAGGGTGTGGTGAACGCGGTCATGGCGGGTCCTTCGGAGGGGTGGCGGGTGCGGTCGGGCGGTTGTCGGGGCGCGGTGGTTGTCGGGGGCGCGGTGGTTGTCGGGGCGGACGAGTGTCGGGGCGGGCTGGTGTTTTGGCGGGCGGGTGTTCTCGGGGTGCGCCCGGGAGGTCAGAGCGGCTGCCCCGGGCCCAGCGGGGAGGCCTGTGCGGCGACGGTCGTCGCGTGCAGCGGCCGGGCGTACAGCACGCCCAGGACGGCCGCGCCGGCCGCCACCGCGAGCGCGTCGGCGCCGCGGCTCTGGGCGATCAGCAGGTCGGCGTCCCGTCGCAGGTGGGAGCGGCGGGCGAACTCGGTGCGGACCACGTCCAGATAGGCCGGGTCGAGCACCGCGAAGGTCTCGGTGAGCACCAGCAGGTCGGGGTTGACGACGTCCGCCAGTAGTGCGAGGGCGCGGCCGACGACCTCGGCCCGGCGGCGGACGAGGCGGTCGGCCCGCGGGTCGCCGGCCCGGACGGCGGCGATCAGCTCCGCGCGGTCGGGCCGGGCGGTGATCCCGTCGGCGGCCGCCGCCTCGAACAGGGTGGTGTCCGAGGCGGCGACCGCGAGACAGCCGAGCCGGCCGCAGTGGCAGAGCGCGTCGCTGTCGGGCACCGGCAGATGGGCGACGTCGCCGGTGGCCGAGGCCGGTCCGAGGTGGACCGTGCCGGCCACCGCCAGCGCCGCGTCCACCACGTGGCCGACGAAGAGCTGCACCATCGAGCGGCGTGCGGCCGGGTGTCCGAAGAGGATCTCCGCCTGGGTGAGCGCCCTGGCGTGGTTGTCCACCTGGACCGGCAGTCCGGAGGCCCGGGACAACAGGTCGCCCAGCGGCATGTTCCTCCACTGCAAGGGGTCGTGACGGACCGTCATACCGCGCTCCGGGTCCACCGTGCCACCGGTGACCGCGCCGAGTGCGACCACCCGCCGGCCGCCCGGCACGGTGGCGAGCAGCCGGGGCAGGCGCTCCAGCAGCGGCCGGAGCACGGCGTGCCCGGTGCGTCCCCGGTTGCTCAACTCCTTGCGGTAGAGCACGTTTCCCCGCAGGTCGAGCAGCGAGAAGGTGGTGTACGGCACCCCGATGTGCAGGCCGGCCACCGCGAGCCGCCCGGTGTCGACGTCGACCGGCACCTGCGGCCGGCCCACCGTGCCCGCCCCGCCGCCCGTCAACTCGGGCCGCTCGCGCAGCAGCCCGAGCTGTACGAGATCCACCACCTGCCGGGACACCGCGGAGGCGCTGAGCCCGGTGAGCGCGGCGACCCGGCTGCGGGCGATCGGGCCGTGGTCGAGCACGGCCCGCAGGACGGCGGCGGCGTTGACGTCCCGGCGGTCGTCCCCGATCCTGCGGTCGTCACCGATCCGACGGTCGTCACCGAGGCGCCGGTCGTCACCGAAACGCCGTTCGTCCCCCAGGGGCAGGGCAGGGTGGGCGAGCGTGTCGGGCATCGGAGGCCTTTCGGGGTGGCCAGGGGCGATCGGCGGGAGTTCGGCGGGAGTTCGGTGGGGCCTTGGCGGGCTTCGGTGAGGCTCGGCGGGGGCGGCCGGCCGGCGCTCAGGCCTGGAGGGCGGCCTCCAGTTCCTCGGCCGGGACGAGCCCGGCCACCTTCGGCGGCTCGGCCGGCTCCAGCAGGCGGCTCGGGGTGCCGTCCACGCCCACCGGCAGGTCGCCGTCCAGGGTGATCCGGCGGACCAGGCGCGGCTCGTCGCCGTAGTCGTTGACGGCGTAGTGCTGGGTGGCGCGGTTGTCCCAGACCGCCACGTCGCCGACCTGCCACTCCCAGCGGACGGTGTTCTCCAGACGCTCGATGTACCGCTGGAACAGCGCGATCAGGGCCCGGCTGTCGGCTCCCGACACGCCCTGGATCCGCTGCGCGAAGGCGCCGAGCAGCAGCGTCTTCTCGCCGGTCACCGGGTGGACGCGGACCAGCGGGTGCTCGGTCTTGAACGCGGTGGAGACGAACACCTGGCGGAACAGCCTGGCGACCTCGGCGTTTTCGGCCAGTTCGGGCTTCAGGGCCAGGCTCGCGGCGTAGTCGTAGTCGTTGGTGTGAACGGCCCGCAGGCTCTCGGCCAGCACCTTCAGCGGCTCGGGGAGGTCCTGGTAGGCGGTGACGGTGTTGGCCCAGACCGTGGAGCCGCCGGCCGACGGGAGCTCCAGCGAACGGAGGATGGACGCCTTCGGGTAGGACGGGACGAAGGTGACATCGGTGTGCCAGTTGTTGGCGCGCACGCCCTTGGTGGCGTCCAGCTCGAAGATGTAGCGGCCGTCGGCGCTGGGGACGGTCGGGTGACCGGCCGGCTGGCCCAACAGGCGTGCGAACGCCTCGTGTTCGGCATCGTCCAGGTGATCCTGGCCGCGGAAGAAGAGCACCTTGTGCGCGTGGAGGGCGGCCTCCAGGGCGGCGACGGTCTCGGCGGGCAGGTCGCCGCCGAGGCGGACGTCGTGCACGATCGCGCCGATCCGGCCGGCGGCGGGGGTGAGGCGCAGTTCGGTGAGGGCGGTGGTCATGGTTGGTACCTCGGCTTTCGCGTGGTTGTCCGGCGTGACCGGCCGGGAGCAGGCGGGTGTTCGGGCAGGGCAGGGTGCGCGCCGGCCGTGCGGGTGTGCGGCAGGGCGGCGGCGCTGCGCGGAGTGCGCGACTGACGGGAGGAGCGGGGCGACGATGAAGGTCGGAGCGCGGCGGGTCACCGTGCGGCGGTCCGTCCGGTCCGTCCGGTCCGGTCCGATCCGGTCGGGTCGGGTCGTCAGGGACTCAGGGGCTCAGAGGGGCAGACGTGCGCCAGAGGCGTGTTGAGCACCTGGACGTTGAGCAGGTGGGCGTTCAGCGACAACAGCGGCTGCGGCAACGGCCGCAGCAGGGGCGGAGACAGGCAGGGCACTGGACACGGCGAACGGTGGTCATCGGCCCTCCTTCCGGCGTGCTGCGAGTGGGCTCGGCGCTCATCGTGCTGAACGTCGAGGCCCGCTGTCAATCGCCGTTTTGCCTGCTGGGCAGGGGTGTTGCTGTCGTGTGACGCCCCGTTGCGGGCGATGGCCGGACGATGGCGGGCAGGCTTCACGACGGCATTCGACCTTGTTGCGGCCCTGTCGGAGTTATTAACTCTCGGAGCGGAAGAAACTCCGGCGCGGCTCCGCGGGCACCTCGCCTCTCCGCACGCGTTCGGCGCCGTGCCCGGTTTCGCCGCGTACGCCGCCGCCAAGGCCGCGCTGGCGGCGCTCACCCGGGCCGCCGCCGTCGAGTGGGGGCCGCGCGGGGTGCGGTGCAACGCCGTCGCGCCGGGTTCGTCCCGGTCGAGCGCAGCCGGCACGTCTGGAACCGACCCGCAGACGAGCGCGGCCCTGCTGCGCGCGGCGCCGCGCGGTGCCGCTCGGCCGGCTCGGCCGGTTCGGCAGCGCGGCCGAAGTGGCGCGCGTGGTGGCCTTCCTGGCCGTTGACGATGCATCCTTCGTCAACAGTGCCTGCCTTGCGGTGGACGCTGGGATGCCTGCCATGCTGCCCGAGGCCCTGTTGCGTTGAGACCCCCGAGGAGAAGCCCCATGCGTGCCGAACCCGTAGCCGACACCCCGCACCTCGCCCTGGGCGAGGGCCCGCGCTGGGACGCGACCACCCGGCGCCTGTACTGGATCGGCATCAAGGACCGGCGCCTGCTGACCCTGGACCCGTCGAACGGCCGCGTCACCGGGACCGGACTCGACGTGACCCCGGGGGCGTTGATGTTCCGACCGGACGGCCGGCCGGTGCTCGCCACCGAACGCGGCTTCGAGCTGCTCGACCCCGCCGACGGCCGGACCACGCTGCTCGCCCCGGTCGAGGCCGACCAGCCGGAGCGCCGGATGAACGACGGCGCCTGCGACCCGTACGGCCGCCCGGTCGCCGGCACCATGCAGCGGTCGGAGCCGTGGCGGCCCGGCCCGCTCTACCGGCTGGAGGCCGACGGGACGGCGCGGCCCGTCCTGGACGGGCTGTCCGTCCCCAACGGCCTCGCCTGGCCGGAGCCGGACCGGCTCTGGCACATCGACACCCCGACGCGGCGGATCGACCTCTACGAGTACCCCGAGCACGGCCCGGTCGGCCCGCGCATCCGCTCGCTGGACGTCTCCCACCTGCCGGGCCTCCCCGACGGCATGACGCTCGACGCGGCCGGGAACCTCTGGGTGGCGTTCTGGGGCGGCGCCGCCGTCCACTGCCTCTCGCCGGCCGGGCACGTGCTCGCCAGCGTCGGGCTCCCGGCGCCGCGAGCGACCAGCTGCACGTTCGGCGGCCCGGACCTTCGCACGCTCTACATCACCACCGCCAGGACGGACGAACACCCGCTCTCCGGGGCCCTGTTCGCGCTCGACGGGGTCGGGGTCGGGGTCGGGGCAAGGACGTGACCGGAGCCGGGCCGCCGGGGGTGACCGCTGCCCGGTGACCGCCGTTCTCACTGCCCCAGCAGGCGGGCGAAGTCGAGCCCGAGGCCGCCGAGGACGGGCAGTGCGCCGAGGTCGGTGACGGCGCCGACCGGGATGCTGTAGCCCTGCTCGGCCTCCCGGTGCGCCGCGGCGGGCACGGCGACGGCCGCGACCGCCGGGGCCGGGCCGGCCGTCACGGCGGAGCCGAGGAGTGCGGTGGTCACGGCGGCGGTCGCGGCGGCGGTGAGGGCGGGGCGGAGCGCGGGCTGCACGGGGCCTCCTGGGGGTGCGGAACGTGCCCTGAGAACGCGCGACCGGCCCTGCGGTCACGTATCGTCCCGCCTTCGGCCGCTTTCGTAAAGCATCCTGATTTGTGTTCATGACAACACTTCAAAGGTCTGGACCGCTTTGGCCGGATCGGCATAGCGTCCTCCCGTGGGCGGGCCGGACGTACTCGAACTCCGCCGCACCGCCGGTGAATTGACCTGCTCAGAGAACCTCGCAGGCCCCCCGGTGCTGGTCCCCGGCCCCGCCCGTGCTCGGTATGCCGTCCGCACCAAGAACCGGAGGGAACCATGCGAGTCGTCAAGAGCATCAGGAGTGCCCGCATCCTGGCCGGCGCGCCGCTCGCCGCCGCCGCGCTGATCGCCCTGACCGCAGGCTCGGCCAGCGCCGCGATCCCGATCAACAAGCCGATGACCGGCAAGGCCACCTACTACAACGACGCAGGCTTCGGCGCCTGCGGCACCCAGATCAACGCCGGCAACCAGATGCTGGTCGCCGTCTCGCACACCTGGTGGACCACCGCCAACCCGAACAACGACCCGTTGTGCAAGGGGATTTCGGTCAAGGTGACCTACCAGGGCAAGACCGTCACCGTGCCGGTCAGGGACAAGTGTCCGTCCTGCGACTCCACCCACATCGACCTGAGCCAGCCCGCCTTCGCCCGCCTCGCGCCGCTGGACAAGGGCGTGCTCACCGGTCTCACGTGGCAGTTCGTCAAGACCGGGTTCGCGGGCGAGACCGTCCCGCTGTCCGCACCCGTCGAGGGCTCGACGATCGGCTAGCACCGGGGGCAGGGCGCACAAACAGCAAGACGCCACAACAGCAAGGCGCCACAACAGCAAGGCGCTCGACAGCAGAGCACACGACAACCGGACTCACGACAACCGGGTGCACGAACACCGGGCGCACAACAGCAACACGCCAGAGCAGAGCACACGACGACCGGGCGCACAACGGCCCGGGGCGTGGCGGCGGGCGGGGGCGGGGCACCCGGCCCGTCCGCCGCCACTCGGCCTGACAGGTTGCAGGGCCCGGCAGCCGGATACTGGCAGCGTGGTGGTGGTCCGTGCGGGAGGGCGCGGCGTAGCGTCCCCGGAGATCACCGAGCGAAAGCAGGTTCCCGTGGCCCGCAACGGCGAAGACACCCCGGCCGTCAACGGCGGCGTCTCCTTCTGGTTCGCACCGGGCGGCCTGCCCGTGCCCAGGCCCGCACTGCCCGGCGACGCGGACGCCGACGTGTGCATCGTCGGCGGCGGCTACACCGGGCTCTGGACGGCGTACTACCTGAAGAAGGCCGAGCCCGGGCTGCGGATCACCCTGCTCGAACAGCGCTTCTGCGGGTACGGGGCCTCCGGGCGCAACGGCGGCTGGCTCTACAACGGCTTCGCGGGACGGTCCGCCTTCGCCCGCCGGTACGGGCCCGGCCCGGCCGCCGCCATGCAGCGGGCGATGGACGAGGCGGTCGGCGAGGTGGCCGACACCGCCGAGGCCGAGGGCATCGAGGCGGACATCGTCCGCGGTGGCGTCCTGGAGGTGGCCCGCACCCCGGCCCAGCTTGCCCGGCTCCAGTCCTTCGCCGCCGCGGAGGCCGCCTACGGCCCCGACCGCATCCACCTGCTGACCGCCCGCGAGACTGCCGAGCGGCTCCGTGTGGCGGGCGGCCTCGGCGGTACCTGGACGCCGTACGGCGCGCGCATCCAGCCGGCCAAGCTGGCCCGCGGACTCGCCCGGGTGGTCGAGGCGCTCGGCGTCCGCATCCACGAGGAGACCCGGGTCACGGCCATCCACCCCGCCGGGCCGGGCCGTCGCGCCCGCGCCGTCACCCCGCACGGCACCGTCACCGCGGACCACGTGCTGCGCGCCACCGAGGGCTTCACCGCCGGTCTCAGCGGCGAACGGCGCACCTGGCTGCCGATGAACTCCGCGATGATCGCCACCGAACCGCTGCCGCCCTCCTTCTGGGCGGCCGCGGGGTGGGAGGGCCGCGAAGTCCTCGGCGACTTCGCCCATGCCTACATGTACGCGCAGCGCACCGCCGACGACCGGATCGCCCTCGGTGGCCGGGGCGTCCCCTACCGCTACGGCTCGCGCACCGACTCCGACGGCACCACCCAGCCGGCCACCGTCCGCCAGCTGCGCGCCATCCTCGACAGCTTCTTCCCCGCCGCGGCCGGCGCCCGGATCGACCACGCCTGGGCCGGCGTCCTCGGTGTCCCCCGGGACTGGTGCGCCACCGTCGAACTCGACCGCACCACCGGCCTCGGCTGGGCCGGCGGCTACGTCGGCAGCGGCGTCACCACGACCAACCTGGCCGGCCGCACCCTGCGCGACCTCGTTCTCGGCCGTGACACCGGACTCACCCGGCTGCCCTGGGTCGGCCACACCGTCCGCCGCTGGGAGCCCGAACCGCTGCGGTGGATCGGCGTGCACGCCCTGTACGCCGCCTACCACGCCGCCGACCACCAGGAGTCGGCCGGCCGCCCCACCACCTCACCCATCGCCCGCCTGGCGGACGTGGTGTCGGGGCGGGGATAGGGGGCGCGGCGGGAGCTGCGGGCCGGGCTGGTGCGGGCCGGAGCGGGCGCGGGCTGCGCCACCGGCCGGTCAGGCGCCGTTCATCCCGAACGAGTCGTGGACCGGCCGGACCTCGACCGCGACGACGTGGAAGTCGAGGACCCGTTCGGCGATCGCGCGCGCCCGTTCCGGGGTCGCGCAGTCGAGGACGTAGTAGGCCGTCAGCTGTTCGGCCGTCCCGGTGAGCGGCCCGTTCGCCGCCTCGGCCTGCCCAGCCGCCCCGGGCCCGTTCGCCGCCCCGGGCCCGTCGGCCCGCCACCGGATGGTCGTCGTGTCCCGGGGGTAGGCCAGCCCGGCACCGTTCAGCATCTCGCCCGTGCCCGCCAGGTCCTGGTGGAGGGCCTCGTGCCGGCGGAACACCTCGGCCCGCTGCGCCTCGGACATCGCCTCGGTCGCAGCCGGGTCGGCGTACATCAGCACCATGTACTTCATGCGGCGATCCTCGCACCGGCCCGCCGCACGCGGACGGACGTGCACGGCACGCCGCCCGGCGGACGGACGAGCGGACCGACGGACGACGGACAGGCGGACGACGGACAGGCGGGCGTCGTGTGGTGGGCGGGCGGTCAGGGCGTGTCGGTGCCCACGTCGCGGACCCAGACGGGGAAGGGCGGGAGCTCGGGTTCCGGGGCGTCGGGGTCGCAGGGCTCCAGGTCGTCCATGAGGACGATCCCCGGCAGGTCGTCGGCCAGGAAGGCGGCGACGACCGGCCCCAGGTCGTCGGTCGGCACGTGCGCGCCGCCGAACGGCAGTCGGGTGCGCGGCACCGAGCCGGTGGAGAGGCGCAGTTGGCCGGCCTGCTCGTCGTGCCAAACGTAGAACGTGGCCGGCCCGGCGTAGCCCGAGGCATGGATCCGGGCGCGCAGGGCGTCGGCGGTCCGCTCGAAGGCGGCCACCACCTCGGGCACCGACAGCGACCGCCGGTCCTCGTCCCCGGTGCTCAGCCACCAGGTGTTGGTCTCGGTCTCCTGGTGGCGGTCGTCGGGCTCCAGGAGCAGGGGTTCGTCCGCGATCTCCGCGATGTAGGTCAGCAGCACCGTGGCAGTCTCCCGGCCGGGGCGGCGCGGTGTCGAACCGGTTCCTCCGGCCGCCCCGTGGCTGTCGATCAACTCCCGACGCGCACCACGTACTTGCCGGTGGCGCGGCCGGCGGCCATGGCGTCGTGGGCGGCGGGGACGTCGGCGAGGCCGGGTAGCTCGGTGACGGGCAGGGTGAGCCGGCCGTCGGCGAGCAGGTCGACGACCCGCGAGACGGCCCGGCCCAGCCGGGCGGGGGCGGTGGCGGCCAGACCGCGGTGGCTGAAGCCGGTGACGGTGAGGTTGCCGGCGAGCAGCCGGGAGACCGGGGGCAGGGCGCCGACGGCGCCGCCGCCCGCGTTGCCGAACAGGACGATGCGGCCGCCCACGGCGGCGAGGTCGAGGTCGAGCTCCAGGGCCTCGGTGCCCAGCGGGTCGAGGACGAGGTCGACGCCGCGCCCGTCGGTGGCGGCCCGGACGGCCTCGCGGAGCCGCTCGTCGCGGGCGTACGCGTGGTGGTAACCGGACGCCTCGGCGGCGGCGGCCTTCTCGGGGCGGCCCACCGTCCCGATCAGCCGGCCGCCGCCGAGCAGCGGCACCAGTTGGGCGATCGCGCTGCCGATGCCGCCGCCGGCCGAGTGCACGAGGACGGTGTCCCCGGCGGTGAAGCGGCCGGCGTCGGTCAGCAGCAGCATGGCGGTGGCCAGGCCGAGCGGGGCGGCCGCGGCCTCGCGCAGTGAGAGCCCGGGCGGGACCGGGACGGTGAGGGCGGCGTCGGCGACGACGACCTCGGCCAGGCCGCCGCCGGGCGGGGCGGCGACCACGCGGTCGCCCACGGCCAGGCCGGTGACCCCTTCGCCCACCGCCCGGACGGTCCCGGCGATCTCCTTGCCGGGCAGGTGGGGCCAGCCGGAGTCGTACGCGGCGTCGCCCCGGCGGGTCATCACGTCGACGAAGTTCAGGCCGGCGTAGGCGACGTCGACCGCCACCTGGCCGGGGCCGGGTTGCGGTGCGGCGATCTCCTGGATCTCCGAGTTCTCGGCTCCACCGGGTGCGGTCATCACCAGTGCGCGCATGTCGGGCCCCCTCAGCTACGATGTTCGACGAACTACGAAATTGCTGCGGCACATTGGTACCACGCAGTTTCGATGATTGTCGAACATGAGCGACCGGGAGGTCCGTCCGTGCCCCGTAGCACCCGCCGCAAGGCGCCGCTCGCGCACCCCGCGACCGGGGAGATCGACCTGTTCGACGTGCTGCACGCGCTGTCCGACGCCACCCGGATGACCATCGTGAGCATCCTGCGCGCCGAACCCGAACGGGCCTGCGGCACCTTCCCGGTGGACGTCGCGCCCTCCACCCTCAGCCACCACTTCAAGGTGCTGCGCGAGGCGGGCGTGGTCCGGCAGCGCGAGGAGGCCAACCGCCGCCTCACCGCCCTGCGTGCCGCCGACCTGGAGGAGCGTTTCCCCGGTCTCCTCGACGCCGTCCTCGCCGCGTACGCCCGCACCGAGGACGCCGCAGCCTAGAACGGTCCGACTCCGCCCGCCGGGCGCCTGCGGGAGCGGACGTGGCCGGGCCGCCCGGGTGGGCCGCGACGTCCGGCGGTCCGGCGGCGTCCCGGCGGGCGGGGCGCTTCGCCCGGGTCCCCCTCGGCAGCGAGGGGGACGGACGGGACGTGAAGAGCGTCGGCGGCGAGCCGGGTGCCGGGTGGCTGCTCACCGTGGCCCCCGGCCGCGTCGGGCCGTGCTCCCGGTGCACTTCGGTGCTCGCCTTCCATCGCCCGGACGGCGTCCGCGTGTTGCGCGGCACGCGCCTGAACAGGGCTCGCCGGTGGACCGGTTGGGACGGCCGAGCCGTGATCACTCAGGGTGACCGCCGGGAGAGGCATTCGGCTGATGCGGCAGATTTTATGCCCCGGCAAACTACTCCAATGGTGGGCAGTTTCCCGTTGGCCTCCGTAAACCTGCGATGACATGGCCGGGCTGGGATAGCGTCCGTTGCACCGGGGGGTGCGCGATCCGCGCTCAACCACTCCGGCGTACTCGAACGAATTCGATCATGCCGTAAATCTTTCGGGAGAAAACCGTGCGTAATTGCCTTTCGGAAATCCGGCCGGGCGCCGTCGACGAGCTGCGGCTCGCCGTGGACTCGCTCGCGGCGTTCCCGGCCCGGGGTGGCGTCGACGGTGCCGAGGTCGCCGTGCCCGAGCGCCTGGCGGCGGTGGCCGAGCTCTGCCGGGCCGTCGACGGGATGCTCGACAGCCTGGTCGTCCAGGCCGCCGCCGAGGCCGCCGAGGAAGGGTGGACCGCCGCCCGGATGGCCTCCGAACACGCCGTCTACTACGCCAGGTTGCAGCGGGCGCTGCTGCCCGCCGCGGCCTGCGGCCAGGGCGACGCCGGGCTGAAGAAGCAGTGAGCGCGTCGCACTCCAACGCGCATGTCCTGACCTGCCCCACCCGGTGGAGCGACGTCGACGAGAACGGGCACATCAACAACGCCCGGCTGGTCTCCTACGTCCAGGAGGGGATCTACGACCTCTTCCGCCACCACGCGGTCGCCGTCCGGGAATCCCTTTTCCCGTCCGGATTCCTGATCGCACGGCACGAGATCGATTACCTGGAGCAGCTCCACCACGCATCGGAGCCATTGCTGGTGCGGCTGACCGTGGAACGGCTCGGCCGTAGTTCCGCGCATGTCGAGGTGAATGTCTGCCGCGATCCGCTGACGTATATGCGGGCACGCACCGTGGTGGTCGCGCGAGATCGGGAGTCCGGTCGCTCCCGTACGCTCAGCGACTCCGAGCGGCGGTTCCTCGAAGCGTTCGCGCCGGGTGGGACCGCGGCCGACCCGCTGCCCCCGTCGCCGGCCCACCGGGTGGCGGTGAACATCCCGCGCGGCGCGGGCCAGGCCGCCCCGGCGCAGCGCACGCGCAGACGCTGCCGCGCCTCGGCGCGCTGACGGCGGCGCGTTCACCGACGGCGACGCCTTCGCCGACGGGACCGCCTCTCCCGACAGGACCGCCTCCGCGGACAGCGCCGTCCTCACCGACGGGGCCGCCCGGACCGACGGAGCCTCCTCCGTCGACGAGGCCTCCGGCACCGACGACGCTGCCGGCATCGACGAGGCCGCCGGGAACGGGACGGCAACAGCAGTACCCATGACAGCAGTGACGCCGACGGCGGCAACGGAGCCGCCGTCCGTGGCGCGCTGGGACCGGGGCTCCGCCCGGGACGCACCGCAGGGGTGGCGCCGCTCGATCGAGCGGGCGCCTCCCGTGGTCGCCGGCCCGGCGGAGCCGTTCTGCTGCCAGGCCGGTGGCCCGTGAACGCCGGTGAACGCCGGTGGCCCGCCGGTGAAGGCCGGGCGACTCCACGCAGGAGGAGTTGAGTACCAGTACTCAGGCGCCGTCCGGTTGCGGCGGAGCATGCTGTGGATCATGACGAGCAGTTCTCAGCAGACCGGACGGGGTCGGAAGGCCGCCCTCTTTGTGACCGTCGGCGTGATCGCGGTCGGTGCGGTGTTCCTCGCCGGGGTCAAGGTGATCGGCGTCTGGACGGGTACCCCGTTCCCGTCGGCCGACCCGGCGGCCACCGCCCGACGCCTGGACGCGCAGACGCAGGAGGTGTACGACGCCCTCGCCCTTCCGGGGGCCGGGCTGGAGCGGAATCTGGGCCGGGGGATCCATGCCGATGTCTACGACTGCCACCCGCGGGGGCTCGCCGGCTTCACCGACAGTCCGTCCCCCGAACCCGGGACGGCCCTCATCCGCGCGGAGTGGGCGCTGACCGGGGTCGCCCGCCCGCAGGCGCTGGACGCGTTGCAGCGTGCGAAGCAGAGCCTCGTCGGGAAGGGCTGGACCGTGACCAGCCACGACGAGGGGGTCAAGGACGCCACCCTGCGGCTGGAACCTCCGCGCGGTGCGGATGGTGTCGGCCACCGGGTCGTGGTCGGCCTCCACCCGGACGGCAGCCTGTCCGTCGCTGCGGCCTCGGAGTGCTTCCGCTACCCCGCGGGCACGCGCGTGAACCAGGAGGGAGCGCCGTACGACCTGCCCGACCCGGTGGCGCCCGCCCAGCTCCGCGGTCGGTGACCCCGGACGAAGAGCGCGGCCCGTGGGTCCTGCCGGTGAACGCGGCCGTCCTGGTCAGCCGCCCGTGGTGGCGCGGAACAGCTGCGCGCCGGTGCCCGTGAGGTGGACGGGCCCGCCGTCGGGGCGCAGGTAGGCCGACGCGCCTGCGTTCAGGGTCAGTCGGCGGCCGTCGGGGGCGCCCAGGACGGCTCGGCCCGCCGTGCAGAGCAGGATCTGCGGGGCGTCGGGCAGGTCGATCCGCATCGGGGTGCCGGTGGGGCGCAGCCGGGAGAGGCGGAACTCCGCGGCGGGGGACGGGAACACCTCCTCGACGCCCCCGGCGACCGGTTCGGCGGTGAGGACGCCGGGCTCCCCGGTGCGGAACGACGTCACCGCCAGCAGGCCGTCCACGTCGAGGTGCTTGGCGGTCAGGCCGCAGCGCAGGACGTTGTCCGAGTTCGCCATCAACTCGACGCCCAGGCCGTGCAGATAGGCGTGGGGCACCCCGGCGTCCAGGAACAGGGCCTGCCCGGCCCGGAGCCGGACGTGGTTGAGCAGCAGTGCCGCCACCAGGCCGGGATCGCCGGGGTAGTCCCTGGCCGCCCGCGTGTAGGCGGCGCAGGCCGCCGCGAACGGCCCGTCGCCGTCCGCCACCCGGGCGAGCGCCCCGGCGAGGGAGGCCAGCTCGGCCGGGCCGGGGCGGACGTCGGCCAGGACGTGCCGTAGCAGCGCGGGCAGCACCTCCCCGGCGGGGCGGCGGCGCAGGGCGGCGGCCCAGGGGGCGAGCAGCGGGACGGCCAGTTCGTCCAGCAGACGGGCGGTGGCGGCGGCCGGGCGGAACCCACAGAGGGCTTCGAAGTCGCCCAGGGCACAGATCAGTTCGGGTTTGTGACCCCGGTCGCGGAAGGTGCGGTGCGGGGCGTCGGGCCGGACGCCGCGGGCCTCCTCGGCGGCGTGGCCGGCCTCGGCCTGCGCGCGGGTGGGGTGGACCTGGATCGAGAGGGCGCGCTCGGCCGCCAGCACCTTGAGGAGGAAGGGGAGTTCCGGTCCGAAGCGCTTCACCGTGTCGGCTCCGAGGTGGCCCTCCGGGTCCGCGGAGACCAGCGCGTCCAGCGGGCGCGGCGGCCCGTCGCCGTCGTCGAGCAGGGACGGCGCCGACGGGTGGGCGCCCAGCCAGAGTTCGGCCTGCGGACCGCCGGTGGGCGCGGTGCCGGTGAGTGCGGGGATGGCGGTCGTGGATCCCCAGGCGTAGTCGCGGACCGGGTTGGCGAGCGGCGCGAACGGGGGGCGGGTGGTTGCGGGCATGCGCGTTCCCTCCGGGGCGGCTGATAGCAGGCGGGGGTGTGGCCGACGGCAGACGGGAGTCGTCAATGGCAGGCGGGGGTGTGGCCGACGGCAGACGGGAGAGACCGACGGCCGACGGCGGCCGACGGCGGTCAACGGCAGAGGGCCGCCGCGCCGATCAGGCCCGCGTCGGTGCCGAGTTCGGCCGGGCGGACGTCCAGCCCGCGGACGTAGGGCAGTGCGGCGTACCGGTCGAGGTGGCGGGCGAGCGGGTCGAACAGGACGGCGCCGGACTCGGCGACCCCGCCGCCGATCACCACCCGGTCGAGGTCGACCAGGGCGGCGGTGGCGGCGATCCCGGCGGCCAGCGCCTGGGCGGCCCGGTCGAAGGAGGCCAGCGCGACCGGGTCGCCGGCCAGCGCGTCGGCGGCGACGGCGCGGGCCGAGCGGTCCCCGCCGGACGGCCGCCAGCCGTGGGCGAGGGCGCGCCGGGCGATCGCCGTGCCGCTGGCCAGGCCCTCCAGGCAGCCACGGGAGCCGCACGGGCAGGGGTCGCCGTCGAGGTCGACGGTGATGTGGCCGAGGTGCCCGGCGTTGCCGCTGGGGCCGGGGCGGACGGCGCCGTCGAGGATCAGCCCGGCGCCGACGCCGGTGGAGACGACCAGGCAGAGTGCGTTGTCGGCGTCGCGGGCCGCGCCGCGCCAGTGCTCGGCGGCGGCCATGGCGACGCCGTCGCCGGCCAGTGCCACGGGCAGCCCCGCCCCGGCCACGGCGGGGTGGGCGGCGGCCTCGGCGACCAGCGGGAACTCCCGCCAGCCGGGGATGTTGACCGGGCTGACCGTGCCGTGTCCGAGGTCCACCGGTCCGGCGCTGCCGATGCCGACGGCGGTCACGGCGGCCCACTGCGGGGCCGCGGCGAGGTGGTCCAGCACCCGGTGCACGACGGCCAGCACGGCCGCACCGGACTCCCCGGCCGGAGTGGGGAGTTGGACCCGGCGGGAGAGCCCCCCGCGCTGGTCGACGAGTGCCCCGGCGATCTTCGTCCCGCCGATGTCGACGGCGGCGAACAGCGGGGGAGCGGACGGCGGGACGGTCATCGCGGGTGGCTCCGGGGCGGCAGGGCCCCCGCCCTGGGCGGGCGGGGGCGTCGGGCTGGGCAACGGACAGCGTAGGAGGCTAGGCGGAGGCGGAGGCGGAGGCGGAAGCGGACGCGGACGCGGAGGCGGGCGTCAGCCGGAGCGTGACCAGCTCGAACGGCCGCAACGAAAGGCAGACGCCGCCGCCGTCCACCGTGACCTCGCCACGGGTGCCGTCCCACGGCCGCTCCAGCAGGTCGCAGGGCACCGCCCCGGCCAGCGGGAACGAGGTGGTGAGCCGGCCCCGCGCGCGGCCGCCGTCGGCCTCGTAGACACGGACGACCACGTCGCCGCTGCCGTCGTCGGCCAGCTTCACCGCGCTCACCACGAGCGCGTCCTCGTCCAGCTCCACCAGCGGCCGGACGGCGTCCACGGAGCCGGTCACCCGCCGCTCGGGCAGGCTGATCAGGTAGCCCTCGCGGACGGCGTCGGAGATCCCGGCGCCCGGCACCAGCGCGTGCCGGAACCTGTGCAGGCCCTGGTCGGTGCGCGGGTCGGGGAAGCGCGGCGCGCGCAGCAGCGAGAACCGGACCGTCGTGGTGGTGCCGCCGTCGGCGTCGCGCACCGTGCGGGTGACGTCGTGGCCGTAGGTGGAGGCGGTGACCAGCGCGACGCCCCAGCCGGGCTCCTCCAGGTGGACGAAGCGGTGGTTGCAGGCCTCGAACTTGGCCGCCTCCCAACTGGTGTTGGTGTGGGTGGGCCGGTACAGGTGGCCGAACTGGGTCTCGGCGGCGTACCGCTCGGTGTGCACGTCCAGCGGGAAGGCCGCCTTGAGGAACTTCTCGGTCTCGTGCCAGTCCACCTCGGTGTCGATGTCCAGGCGCCCGACGCCGGCGAGCAGGGTCAGCGTCTGGACGACCGTGGACGAGCCGAAGGAGCGGGCCACCCGGACGGCGACGGCGTCCGGGGCGTCCGCGACCACCGTCAGCGAGTCCGCCGCCGTCAGGTCGGTGACGGTGTTGCGGTAGAACTGGTCCACGTCCCAGGCGTCCCACATGTTCGGGAAGTCCGGGTGCAGCTGGAGCAGGTTGGCACGGGCACCGGGGGCCACCGTCTCCCGGCCGGTGGCGAGGTCGACCGCCGAGACGACCAGGCCGTCACCGTCCACCGTCACCGAGAGCAGCCCGTTGGCCAGCACGAACCCGCCCCCGTCGCGCGCGGCCACCGAGCAGCCGGCCGGCGCGTCCGGGACCGCGGCGCCGCCCGCGGGCACCGCCGAGCGGCGGTGCGGGGCCGCGTTGAAGACCAGCTCGCGCCCGCCCGCGGCGTCACCGGCCAGCGCCTGCTGCGCCCGGCCGATCAGCGCCTCCAGCTCCGCGGCCAGCCCCGCGTAGGTGGCCTCCGCCTCGCGGTGCACCCAGGCGATCGACGAGCCGGGCAGGATGTCGTGGAACTGGTGCAGCAGCACCGTCTTCCAGATCCGGTCCAGCTCCTCGTACGGGTAGGGCAGGCCGGTGCGCGACGCCGCGGTGGCGCACCAGAGTTCGGCCTCGCGCAGCAGGTTCTCGCTGCGCCGGTTGCCCCGCTTGGTCTTCGCCTGGCTGGTCAGCGTGGCGCGGTGCAGCTCCAGGTAGAGCTCGCCCACCCAGACCGGCGGCTTCGGGTACTCGGCCTGCGCCTTCTCGAAGAACTCGGCGGGCCGCTCCCAGCGCACCGTCGCCGAGCCCTCCAAGTTCCGCAGGCGGGCCGCCTTGGCGACCATCTCGCGGGTCGTGCCGCCGCCGCCGTCGCCCCAGCCGGTCGGGGCGATCGAGTGCCGGGCGACGCCCTTGTCCTTGAAGTTCCGCGCGGCGTGCGCGATCTCCTTGCCCTTCATGGAGCAGTTGTAGGTGTCCACGGGCGGGAAGTGCGTGAAGATCCGCGTCCCGTCGATGCCCTCCCAGAGGAAGGTGTGGTGCGGGAACTTGTTGACCTGGCTCCACGAGATCTTCTGCGTCAGCAGCCACTTGGAGCCCGCGTTGCGGATGATCTGCGGCAGGCCGCCGGTGAAGCCGAAGGTGTCCGGCAGCCACGCCTCCTGGTTCTCGACCCCGAACTCCTCCAGGAAGAACCGCTTCCCGTGGACGAACTGACGGGCCATCGCCTCCGAGGAGGGCATGTTGGTGTCGGACTCCACCCACATGCCGCCGGCCGGCACGAACCGGCCCTCGGCCACCGCCTTCTTGACGCGTGCGTACACCTCGGGCCGGTGCTCCTTGATCCAGGCGTACTGCTGCGCCTGGGACATGGTGTAGACGAAGTCCGGCTCGTCCTCCAGCAGCGCCGTCATGTTGGCGGTGGTCCGGGCGACCTTGCGGACGGTCTCGCGCAGCGGCCAGAGCCACGCCGAGTCGATGTGCGCGTGGCCGACCGCGCTGATCCGGTGCGCGGACGGCGCGGCGGGCGCGGCGAGCACCTCGGCGAGCTGCGAACGGGCCGCCGCGGCGGTGCCGTTGACGTCCTGGAGGTCGATGGCGTCGAGCGCCCGCTCGACGGCGCGCAGCACGTCCCACCGGCGGGCGCCCTCGACCGGCAGCTCCTCCATCAGCTCGCCGAGCACTTCGAGGTCGATGACGAGCTGCCACACCGTCTCGTCGAAGACCGCGAGGTCCATCCGGGCCAGCCGGTACTGCGGCTGCTCCCCGGCGGTCTCGCGGTCGCCCAACTCGGTGGGCAGGAAGGGGTGGTAGTCGAGGATGACGGGGTTGGACGCGGCCTCGACGTGCAGCTCGACCTGCTCGCCGCCGGCCGCCGGTGCGGCGATCCGCACCCACTGGTTCTGCGGGTTGAGGCCCTTCACCGGGGAGCCGTCCGGGCGGTAGACCAGGCCCTCGCACTGGAAGCCCGGCATGTTGGCGTCGAAGCCGAGGTCGATCAGCGCCTCCACCGTCCGCCCGGCCCACGCCTCGGGCACCGTGCCGGTGACGGTGATCCAGCTGGTGCCCCACGGCGCGCCCCACGCGTCGCCGACGGCGATCGGGGTGCGCGGCGCGGCCAGGCCCTCGGCGACCGGCACGGGCTCGCCGGGCGCCGTCCAGACCGACACCTCCAGCGGAACGGAGGCGGGGTACACCGCGGGGCGGATGCGCTCGTCCAGGACGCGCTTGAGGCGGGACTCGACCAGGGTGCGGTCATCGTGCATGGCGGCAGGCTCCGTTGCGTGACTGGGGGTCGGGTGGGCGGTGATCGTCAGCGTACGTCGTCGGGGTGGAGCACCTCGGTGATCCCGCGGGCGGCCAGGTGGGCGGTGTCCCCGGCGCGCTCGGCGAGCACCGTGGTCGGCCGGGCGCCGTCCTCGGCGAGGCGCATGAAGGCCTCGAAGACGGGGCCGCCGGGGGCGCAGACCGAGCGCTTGGGCGAGGTGACCTCGTCGCCGGTCGCGACCACCACCGCGGTGGTGCGCGGCAGGGGCGGCCGCCAGCCGGCCCGCACCCGCGCGACGACCTCGGCGATCCGGGCGCCGGCGGGCTTGACCCGCCGGTCGGTGGTGAGCAGGCCGAGGCCGTACTCCAGCTCGGGGAAGTCGGCCAGCGAGCGGTCCACGTCGTGCGAGCACCACCACGTGACGCCCCAGACGTCCGGGCAGTCCAGCACGGCCGCGACGGTGTCACCGGTGAAGCGCGCGGCGTCCCCGGCGGTGATGTGCGGGGCCGGCGCACCGACCTCCTGGAGCCAGACCGGGCGGTGCGGGTCCTGTGCCCAGGCCTTGGCCAGCTCGACCAGGTACGCGGCGTGCTGCGCGGTGGCGGTGGAGTGCGCGCCGTAGCGCTGCGCGGTGCCGTTGAACACCCAGGAGTGGACGGCGGTGGCCGCGCCGATCCGGGCCGAGTGCCAGGGCGTGAACGGGTGCTCGTCCAGGTACCAGGCGGCGTCGTAGGAGGCGTGCAGGTTGAGGCGGCCGGGCGCGCCCTGCTCGCAGGCGTCGAGCATCCGGCGCAGCCAGGCGTCGACCTGCTCGGGGGTGGCCCGGTCGGGGTCGGGGTGCGGCTCACCGGAGAACTGGTTGACCTCGTTGCCGACCGTCATGCCCAGGAAGTTGGCCCGGCCGTGCAGTGCCCCGGCCAGGGTGCGCAGGTAGGCGGCCTGGCCGTCCACCACGTCCGGGTCGGTGAACATGTTGCGGCGGTGCCAGCTCTGGATCCACGACGGCTGGAAGTCGAAGCTCGACAGGTGGCCCTGGAGCCCGTCGACGGCGACGTCCAGCCCGCGCTCGCCGGCGGCGTCCACCAGTGCGGCGAGCTGCTCGACGGCGCGCGGGCGGATCAGGGTGCGGTTCGGCTGGAAGACGGGCCAGAGCGGGAAGACCCGGACGTGGTCCAGGCCGAGCGCGGCGACCGAGTCGAGGTCGGCGCGGACGGCGTCGAGGTCGAAGTCGAGCCAGTGGTGGAACCAGCCCGCGGTCGGCGTGTAGTTGACGCCGAAGCGCGGCGGACGGGGAGCGGGGTGCTGGGCGGCGGTCATCCTCGGTCGGCTTCCTCGGTGGGTTCGGCGGGACGGGTGGGGTCGGAGCTCAGCCCTTGACGGCTCCCTCCTCGACGCCCTTGAAGAAGAAGCGCTGGCAGACGCCGAACACCACGACGATCGGCAGGAAGGCGATCATGGTGCCGGCCGCGATCAGCCGCGGGTTGGAGCTGAACGTGCCGTTGAGGTACTGGAGTCCGACGGTGAGGGTGTACTTCTGGGGGTCGGTGAGGACGATCAGCGGCCAGAGGAAGTCGTCCCAGGCGCCGATGAAGGTGAAGATGACGATCACGCTGAGCATGCCCCGCACGTTCGGCAGGCCGATGTGCCACAGGCGCTGCCAGACGGTGGCGCCGTCGACCAGCGCGGCCTGGTCCAGCTCCGGCGGCACCGCCGCGAACGCGGTGCGCATCAGCAGCACGTTCAGCATCGCGAGCGCGCCGGGCAGGGCGACCCCGACCAGGGAGTCGGCCAGGCCGAGGCTGCGCACCGTCACGTACTGGGAGACGATGGTGACCTCGCCGGGCAGGACGAGGGTGGCCAGGAAGAGCCCGAGGACCAGCCGGGAGCCGCGGAAGCGCAGTTTGGCCAGGGCGTAGCCGGCCAGGGTGCAGCCGACCACGTTGCCGAAGATCGCGATGGCGGCGACGACCAGCGAGTTGGCGGCGTAGGTCCAGACCGGGATGGTGTCGGCGACCTTGGCGTAGTTGGCGAAGGTCGGGTGCTCGGGGATGAAGGACGGGCTCCGGGTGTAGACGTCCTCGTCGGGGCCCTTGAGCGAGGTGGAGAGCTGCCAGAGGAAAGGGCCGATCACCAGCAGCAGTACGACGGCCAGGAGCAGGTAGCGCAGCGCGGTCCGGCCGGTCGACGGGGTGTTGAAGCTCCGGGGGCGCCGGGCGGGTGGGGTGCGGCGGGCCGGGGGACCGGGCTGGGCCGGTACGGCGGGCCGGGCCGGGGCGGCGGGTCGGGTCACGGGTCAGTCCGCCTTCCGGTTCAGGCGCGTCAGGAGCAGCATCGGGCCGAGGGTGACGAGGAACAGCAGCAGGCTGAGCGCGGAGGCGTAGCCCAGGTGCCCGGTGAAGCCGCGGCTGTACATCTGGATCAGCATCACCACCGACATGTCCCGGCCGCCGGGCCCGCCGGTGCCGTGGGAGAGCACGTACAGCTCGGAGAAGACGCGCAGTGCGGAGACCGAGATCAGCACCGAGACCAGCATCATGGTGGGCCGCACCCCGGGCAGGGTGACGTGCCAGAACCGGCGGACGGCGCTCGCACCGTCGACGGCGGCGGCCTCGTGCAGCTCCCGGCCGACGTTGGCGAGGGCCGAGAGGTAGATCACCATGTAGTAGCCGAGCCCCTTCCAGGCGGTCAGGGCGATCGAGCTGAACAGCAGCAGCCAGCGGTCGGTGAGGAAGGCGACCGGGGAGTCGGCGAGCCCGGTCTGCTGGAGCACGCCGTTGACCAGCCCGCGGTCGTCGAGTACCCAGCCCCAGATCAGGGCCACCACGACGGCCGAGGCGATCACCGGGGTGTAGAAGGCGGTGCGGAAGAAGGTGATGCCGGGGATCTTGCGCTGGACCAGCAGGGCGAGCAGCAGCGGCAGGACGGTCAGGACCGGAAGGCAGACCAGCAGGTAGACGATGCTGTTGAGCAGGGCGTCGGCGAGCTGGTCGTCGTCGAGGATGCGTTCGTAGTTGGCCAGGCCGGTGAACCGGCCGCCGCCCAGGGGCTTGGCGTCGGTGAACGACAGGATCACCGTGTTGAGCGTCGGCCAGAGGTTGAAGACGGCCAGCCAGACGATCGCTGGCCCGGCGAGCAGCCAGGGGGTGAACCAACGCCGGTGGGTCATCGGGTGCCTTGCCTTCCTGGGGGCGGTGCGGGTCGGGCCCGGCGGGCGGCGGCCGGGGAGGGCCGCCGCGCCGCCGGTGCCGGTCCGGCGGAGCGGGGTGGCGTCAGCCCTTGAGCAGCTGGTTGCAGCGCTCGACGGCGGTGTCCAGTGCCTGCTTGGAGGTGGCGTCGCCGCTGATCGCCAGGGCGATCTGCTGCTTGATGACGGTGCCCATCGCGTCGTCGACCTGGACGGGCTGGAGGATCTTCGCCTTGGCCAGCGAGTTGAACGCGACGACCTTGGCGTCACCGCCGTTGGTGCCGTCGCCCTTGCTGAAGAAGGCGTCGCCGGCGGACGCCTTGGTGGAGGGGAAGATGCTGGTCAGGTGGGCGAACCCGGCCTGGTTCTCCGGGCTGGTGACCCAGCGGGCCAGGGCCACCGCGGCGGCCGGGTTCTTGGTGCTCTTCGGGATGGACAGGCCCTGCACGTACAGCGGCGGGGTGCCCATCGCGGGGGAGGAGACCATCTTGGGGGCGAGGGTGGGGTTGTCGGTGGCGACACTGGCGATGAGGTTGGCGCCGCCGGTGGTCCAGGCCGCCGAACCGGCGGTGAACAGCTTGGAGTTGCCGGCGTAGGTGTCGGTCAGGACGTCCTTCGGCAGCAGTCCCTCCTTGAACGCGGCGCGGTACTTGTCGAGCAGCGCGGCCGCCTCGGGGGTGTTGAAGGTGAAGGACCTGCCGTCGTCGGCCATCACCTTGACGCCGGCGTTGACCAGGTCCCCGAGACCGGGCTTGCGGCTCATCAGGTAGGTCGAGCCGCCGGACTTCTCCTTCATCACCCGGGCCTGGGCGATCAGTTCGTCCAGGGTGGTGGGAAGGTACTTCGGGTCCAGGCCGTACTTGGCCATCAGCTCCGAATTCCAGTAGTTCACATCGGTGTTGAGGTACCACGGGTAGCCGTAGGTGCCGTCCTGGCCGGTGAAGCGGTAGGCGTCGACGCCGCCGGCGACGTACTCGTCCGAGAGCTTCGGGTCGGCCTTGGCGACGTCGAGCAGCAGGCTCTTCGAGGCCAGCGGGAGGGCAAAGTCCGGCGGGAGGTTGACCACGTCGGGGAGGGTGCCGGCCGCGGCCTGGCTGAGCACCTTGTCCGAGTAGCCCTCGCCGGGCTGGTCGAGCCACTCGACCTCGACGCCGGGGTACTTCTTCTTGAAGCCGTCGATCACGCCCTGGACGTAGTCGGTGAACTTCGGCTTGAGCGCCCAGGTCTGGAGGGAGACCTTGCCCTTGACCTCGCCGGTGGCGGCCGCACTCGCCACGGTGTCGTCGCTCTTGGTGTCGGAGCCGAGTCCGCAGCCGGTGAGCAGGGTGGCGGTGACCGCCGCCGTCGTCAGTGCCGCCCAGATTCTTCGCATGAGGGTCTCCCGGTCCAGGGGGGTGGGTGGGGGATCGTGCCGAGTTCTCGAACCTGCTGGGTTTGCGCAACCTGATGTACTAAACCGGTCTAGCTGTTGCAGGGACTATGCTCCCGCCTAAACTTGGATGTCAAGAGAGGAGTCGGATCCCTGTGGGCAGACCGACCATCGCCGACATCGCCCGCCAGGCCGGCGTCTCCAAGGGCGCGGTGTCCTTCGCGCTCAACGGGCGCCCCGGGGTGAGCGAGGCGACGAGGGCCCGGATCCTCCGGGTCGCCGAGGAGATGAACTGGCGGCCGCACAGCGCCGCCCGCGCCCTGGGCGGGGCCCGGGCCGACGCGGTCGGCCTGGTGATCGCGCGCCCGGCCCGCACCATCGGTGTCGAGCCGTTCTTCAGCCAACTGCTCTCCGGCCTCCAGGCCGTCCTCTCCGCCCACTCGGTCGCACTGCACCTGATGGTCGTCGAGGACACCGCCGCCGAGATCGAGGTCTACCGGCGCTGGGCCTCCGAGCACCGGGTCGACGGCTTCATCGTGGTCGACCTCCAGGTCCGCGACCCGCGGCTGGAGGTGCTGGAGGAACTGGCGCTGCCCGCCGTCGTGCTGGGTGGCCCCGGCAAGGGCGGCGGTCCGGTGCGGATCTGGGCCGACGACCGGGAGGCGATGCTCTCGATCGTCGACTACCTGGCCGCCATCGGCCACCGCCGAATCGCGCACCTGGCCGGGCTGCCGCACTTCCAGCACACCCAGCGCCGGATCAGGGCGCTGCGCGACGCCTCCCGGCGGCTCGGCCTGGAGGAGGCGGTCTCGGTGCCGACCGACTTCAGCGACGCCGAGGGCGCCGCCGCCACCCGCACCCTGCTCTCCCGCCCCCGGCGACCCACCGCGATCGTCTACGACAGCGACGTGATGGCGGTGGCCGGGCTCGGGGTGGCCGGCGAGATGGGGGTCCCGGTGCCCGGCGAGCTGTCGATCGTCTCCTTCGACGACTCGGTGCTCGCCCGGATCGTGCACCCGCCGCTGACGGCGCTCAGCCGGGACACCTTCGCACTCGGCGAGCAGGTCGCCCGGAGCCTGCTCGCGGTGGTCGACGAGACCGGCCCCGGACGCGACCTGCAGATGCCCACCCCACGGCTGACCGTCCGGGAGTCGACCTCGCCACCGGGCCCCGGCCGGCCCGCCGACTCACCCGCCGGAGTGGCCGTTGCGCGGACCGTTGACACGGGATCTGAACCGGTTTAGCCTCGCAGCGCCGAGCGGGCCC
>NZ_JBHJUK010000044.1:16997-59744 GCF_042266225.1 Kitasatospora sp. NPDC056181 | reverse complement strand
GGGGGCCCGGCCGCCGGCGACGACGGCTTCGCCCGGCCCCCCGCGCGGGGGGGCGCCGTCTCCGCCGCCGCCCACGGCGGGGGCGCGCGGGGCGATGCCCCACGGCACCGTTCCGGGGCCGCGCCGCAGGTACGCCAGGGCCACGGGTACGACGGCGCCGCCGGTACGCCGTGGCCGCAGGCATGACGGGGCTGCCGGTACGCCGGTGCCGCAGGTACGCCACCGTTGCCGGTGTGTCGACGTGAAGGCCGAGGAGTGGAGTGATGGCCGGTCTGGTCCCTGGTACGTCCCGGCTGCTGCGCGCGGGTATGGGCGCGGCGGCGGCCGGTCTGCTGCTGATCTACAACTCGGTGGACGCCGCACCCTCCGCCGATCCCGCGCCCGGCCAGGCCGCTCCCCCCGCGGCCACCGCGGGCGCGTCACCCGGCGGGGCGCCCGCCTCCCCGACGTCCGCCCAGTCACCGGCCAAGGCGGCTCCCGGGCCCGCCGCGCCCCCGCTGAAGCGGTCCAAGCCGACCCGGCTGCGGATCCCGCAGATCGCCGTGGACGCACCGTTCACCGAGCTGACGCTCAATCCGGCCGGGCAGCTCAACGCGCCGCCGCCGGACGACAAGAACCTGGTCGGCTGGTACCGCGACGGCGTCACCCCGGGTGAACGCGGCAGCGCCGTGGTGGCCGGGCACGTGGACACCAACAAGGGCCCCGCGGTGTTCCTGCTGCTCAGCCTGCTGCTGCCGGGGAACAGGGTCGAGGTGCAGCGGGCGGACGGCACGGTCGCCGTCTTCCTGGTGGACTCGGTGGAGACGTTCGCCAAGGACGCCTTCCCCGACCAGAAGGTCTACGGGAAGACGCCCGACGCCCAGCTGCGGCTGATCACCTGCGGCGGCACGTACGACAGGAAGCGCAAGGACTACCTGGACAACGTGGTGGTCTTCGCGCACCTGGAGTCCTCGCGCAAGGCCTGAGCCGTACGACGGGACCGCCCGCACCGTGTACCCGGTGCGGGCGGTCCCGTCGTGGGCGGGCCCGGGGTCAGCCCCGGACGGTGGCCTCGAAGGCGTGCAGGTACGGGTTGACCGGGCGGACCTCGGCGACCGCCAGGCCGGCCTCCTCCATCAGCCGCACCAGGCTCTGCTCGGAGTGCTTGGCGCCGCCGACGTTGAGCATCAGCATCAGGTCCATGGCGGTGGTGAAGCGCATCGACGGGCTGTCGTCGACCAGGTTCTCGACCACCACGACGCGGGCGCCCGGGCGGGCCGCGGCGACCACGTTGGCGAGGGTGCGACGGGTGCTCTCGTCGTCCCACTCCAGGATGTTCTTGATGATGTAGAGGTCGGCGCGGACCGGGATGTCCACCCGGCAGTCGCCGGGCACCAGCCGGGCCCGGGCGGCGTAGGCGCCGCCGTCGCGCAGCCGCGGGTCCGCACCGACGACCACCTTGGGCAGGTCGAGCAGGGTGCCGTGCAGCGCCGGGTGCTTCTCCAGCAGGCTGGCGAGCACGTGGCCCTGGCCACCGCCGATGTCGACCACCGAGTCGATCCCGGTGAGGTCGAGGTAGGCGGCGAAGTCGGCGGCCGACTGGCGGCTGGAGGTGGTCATCGCCTTGTCGAAGACCTTGGCCGAGTCGCCCGCGTCGCTGTGCAGGTAGTCGAAGAACTCCTTGCCGAAGAGCTCGGGGAAGACGTTGCGGCCGGAGCGGACCGCCTCGTCCAGCTTCGGCCAGGCCTCCCAGGTCCACGGCTCGGTGCACCAGAGGGAGATGTAGCGCAGGCTGTTCGGGGCGTCCTCGCGCAGCAGGCGGGACATCTCGGTGTGCTCGAAGCGGTCGTCGCCGGTCTCCTGGAAGACGCCGTAGCAGGTGAGGGCGCGGAGCAGGCGGCGCAGCGGCTTGGGCTCGGTGTCGAGCGCGGCCGCGAGGTCGGTGACGGTGGTCGGGGTGTCGCCGAGCGCGTCGGCGACGCCGAGCCGGGCGGCCGCGCGGACGGCGGCGGCGCAGGCGGCGCCGAAGACGAGCTCCCGCAGGCGCATCGCGGCCTGCGGGGTGGTGGCGGGTGCGGTGGTCATGTGCCGTCTTTCTGCTGGTGAGAAGGGGCTGGGGTCCTCGGGGGGCTGTGGGCCGGGGTCCTCGGGGGGTGTGGCCGGGGTCCTCGGGGGCCGGCCCCCACAGGGCTGAGGGGGCCGGCGGCCGGGGCGCGCGGCCGGGGGTCCTGCGGGAGCGGCGGTTCAGCAGTGGCCGGCGGGCGAGGACAGCGCGCAGTGGTTGCGGGCGAAGGTGTTGGTGGTGCCGGTGTCGGCGTCGACCAGGTCGGCCGGGCCGTTGCCGACCGCGTGGTTGCCGCTGATGGTGTTGCGGGCGTTGGGCGCGCCGACCAGGCTGCGGAAGAGCACGATGCCGCCGGACATCGGCGAGGCGCCGACGTTGTCGCGGACGTCGTTCTCCGTCACCGAGGTGTCCTCGGCGCCGGTGAGCAGGATTCCGGTGCCCTGGATGTAGTCGAGCCGCGGGTTGGGCGGGCAGTAGTTGTTGTTGGCGACGACGCTGTTGCGGGCGATGCTCAACGCGCCGGCCCGCGGCACGCCCTCGTCGCCGACGATGAAGACGCCGCCGCAGTTGCCGTGGATGTCGTTCGCCTCGATGCTCAGGTCGCGCAGGCGGCGGACGGTGACGCCGATCCGGTTCCCGGAGAGCCGGTTGCCGCTGACCACGGTGCCCTCGGTGTCGGTGGCACCGCCCTCGTTGACCACGCTGTTGGCGAGGAAGACGCCGGACTGACCGTTGCGGGCCGACTCGTTGCCGACGATGACGGCGCGGGTCGACTTCTCCTGGCTGATGCCCTGCAGGCCGTTGTCGTGGACGTGGGTCGCGCGCACGGTCATGGCGGTGGTGGAGCTGGCGTTGATGCCGTTCTTGGTGAAGCCGGTGACGGCGAGGGCCTCGACGGTGACCCCGTCGAGCCGGTTGTCGTCGGTGCCGGCGACGCAGAGACCGTGGCCCGCGGCGGCACAGACGGAGTCGCCGGCGGTGCCGTCGGCGGCGGTACCGGGGGCGATCACGCTCTGCGGGCCGACGCCGCGCAGGGTGAGGCCGGGGGTGGTGATCCGGACGCTGCCGCGGTAGGTGCCCGCGAGCAGCTGGACGGTGTCGCCGGGCCGGGCGGAGTCGACGGCCTGCTGAATCGATTCGCCCGGCTGGACGAGGTGAAGGGCGCCCGCGGCGTGGGCCGGGGGCGCGGCGGCGAGGGTGGTGAGGGCGGTGGTGAGGGCGGTCGTGGCGGCGGCGGTGGCCGCGGCGAGGTGGTGGACCCGTCGCGTGGGCATGAGTGGTGACCTGCTTTCTGACGCGCTCGCGGGAACGCCGGCGCGGTGACGCGGTGTGAGCGAGGGATGACGGCCGGTGGATGTCGGTCGCATCGACGCTATGGGCGCGCGGGTGGGCCCGCCACCAGGGCTGGGCTGCAGGACTGACGGAGCGTCGGCAAATGGCGGCGGCGGGGGCCCGCGGGGCGGGCCGGACGGTACGGGCGGGCGCGTGCCGGGGGCTCCGGGCCGCGTGGCATGCTCGGGGCCATGAACACCGCCGCCGTCCTGCCGCCCCCAGCCGCCGTCGCACCGGCCACCGCCGTCCGCAACCCCGTCGGGGCCCACGTGCCGGTGGCCGCCCGCGGGCTGGCCGGGACGGGGCTGGCGTACGCGCGGACCGTGGGCGCCGAGGCCGTCCAGGTATTCGTGGCCAACCCGCGCGGGTGGGCCACTCCCCCGGGCAACCCGGCGCAGGACGAGGAGTTCCGCACCGCCTGCGCCGAACAGGGCATCCCGGCGTACGTGCACGCGCCGTACCTGATCAACTTCGGCTCGGACACCGCGGCGACCCGTGAGCGCTCGGCCGTCTCGCTGCGCCACTCCCTGCTGCGCGGCCACGCGATCGGCGCCCTGGGCGTGGTGCTGCACACCGGTTCGGCGGTCGGCACGGCCCCGGACGGCGGCTCCCGGCGGGCCGAGGCGATGGCGCAGGTCCGCGCGGACGTCCGCCCGCTGCTGGACGAGCTGGACGCCCTGGGCGAGGACGCGCCCTGGCTGCTGCTGGAACCGACGGCCGGTCAGGGCAGCTCGCTCTGCTCGCGGATGGAGGACCTGGCCGCGTACGTGGACGCGCTGGACGGCCACCCGAAGGTCGGGGTCTGCCTGGACACCTGCCACGCCTTCGCGGCCGGCCACGACCTGGCGGCACCGGGCGGCGTCCGGGAGGCGCTGGACGCCCTGGTGGCGGCCGCCGGGCCGGGCCGGCTGCGACTGATCCACGCCAACGACTCGGAGGACGAGGTCGGCGCCCGCAAGGACCGGCACGCCAACATCGGCGCGGGGCGGATCGGCGCGGAGCCGTTCCGCGAGCTCTTCGAGCACCCGGAGACGGCCGGGGTCCCGCTCGTGGTGGAGACCCCGGACCGCAGGCACGGCGGTGACGGGAGCGGGCACGCGATCGACATCGCACTGCTCAAGGAGCTGCGCGAGCGGGCCGCGGTACCGGCCTGACGGGCGGCCCGGCCCCGGCGGGGGGCTACGCCCCTGGCGGACCGTCGTCAACGCCCTGTCCAGCCGGCGGGACAGCACTCGGGCAACGCTCGGGCAACGCTCGGACTGCCTACTCGGGCTGCCGGGTCGGCGGGGCGGTGGCAGGCTGGAACGAGTGATGTCTCAGCCCCCTGGGGGTTTGGAATGAGCCCGACCCGGAGACTGGCCACACTCCCCTGCGGTCGCCGCAGCAAGTGGGTGGTGCTCGCGCTCTGGCTGGTGCTGCTGGTGGTGGCGGGACCGCTCGCCGGCAAGCTGACCAACGCCGAGGACAACCAGGCGTCCAGCTGGCTGCCCGGCAACGCCGAGTCCACCCAGGTACTGGACGCCCAGCGTGCCTTCCAACCGGTGGACACCGCGCAGGCCGTGGTGGTGTACCAACGCGACAGCGGGATCACCCTCGCCGACCGGGCCGAGGCCGCCCGGGACGCCACCGCCTTCGCCGGCGCGCCACACGTGCTCGGGTCGGTGGTCGGCCCCGTGGTCTCCACGGACGGCAAGGCGATGCAGACCACCGTGCCGATCGACATCGGCACCGGGGGCTGGCAGGACCTGCGCCCGGCCGTGGACAGCCTGCGCGCCACCGCCGCGGCCGACAGCCAGGGCATGGCCACGCACGTCACCGGCCCGGCCGGGATCGGCGCCGACCAGGCCGAGGCCTTCGCGGGCATCGACGGCACGCTGCTGGCCGCCACCATCAGCGTGGTGATCATCCTGCTGCTGCTCACCTACCGCAGCCCCGTCCTCTGGGCGCTGCCGCTGGTCTCGGCCGCCGGGGCCCTGATCGTCGCCCAGGCGGTCATCTACCTGCTGGCCCAGCACGCCGGACTGACCGTCAACGCGCAGAGCGCCGGCATCCTGATCGTGCTGGTCCTCGGCGCCGGCACCGACTACGCGCTGCTCCTGACCGCCCGCTACCGGGAGGAGCTGAGACGGCACGAGGACCGGCACGAGGCGATGGCCTTCGCCCTGCACCGGGCCGGCCCCGCGATCCTCGCCTCGTCGGCCACCGTGATCGCCTCGATGCTCTGCCTGCTGATCGCCGAGATGAACTCCACCAGCGGCCTCGGCCCGGTCTGCGCGATCGGCGTGCTGGTGGCGTTGATCGCGATGCTGACGCTGCTGCCCGCACTGCTGGTGATCGTCGGCCGCTGGGTGTTCTGGCCGGTCAAGCCCGCGTTCGGGACGCCGGAGCCGACCAAAACGGGCCGTTGGGCGCACGTCGGGACGTGGATCGGCCGCCGTCCGCGCAAGGTGTGGATCGGCACCGCACTGGCCCTGGCCGCCTGCTGCGTCGGGCTGGTCTCGCTCAACGCCACCGGTCTGAGCACGGCCGGCACCTTCACCGGCAAGCCGGACTCGGTGGTCGGCCAGGAGGTGCTGGAGCAGCACTTCCCCGGCGGGACGGGTGCGCCGCTGACGGTGATCAGCACGGCGGGCGGGGCCGGGGCCGTCCGCGCGGCCGCGGCGGCGACGCCCGGCGTGGCCGGGACGTCCGAACCGGTGGTGCAGCAGGGCGAGGCGCTGTTCAAGGCCACGCTCGCCGACCCGCCGGACAGCCAGGCCGCCAAGGACACCGTGGACCGGGTGCGCGCGGCCGTCCACGCCGTCCCGGACGCCGACGCCAAGGTGGGCGGCTCCACGGCCGTGATCCTGGACGCCGGACGGGCCGCGACGCACGACAACCGGACGATCATCCCGCTGGTGCTCGGCGTGGTGCTGGTGATCCTGGCGATGCTGCTGCGGGCGGTCACCGCGCCGCTGGTGCTGATCGCCACGGTGGTGCTGTCGTACGCGGCGGCGCTCGGGATCAGCGCGTTCTTCTTCGAGCACGTCTTCCACTTCGAGGGCCAGGACAACTCGTTCCCGCTGTTCGTGTTCGTGTTCCTGGTCGCACTCGGGATCGACTACAACATCTTCCTGATGACCCGGGTGCGGGAGGAGTCCGTGCACCACGGCACCCGGCACGGGGCGGTGGCCGGGCTGGCGGCGACCGGCGGGGTGATCACCTCGGCCGGGCTGATCCTCGCGAGCACCTTCGCGGTGCTCGGCACACTGCCGGTGGTGGGCTTCGCCGAGATCGGCTTCGCGGTGGCGCTGGGCGTCCTGCTGGACACCCTGGTGGTGCGGTCGGTGCTGGTCACCGCGCTCACCATGGACCTGGACCGGCACATGTGGTGGCCGTCCGAGTTGTCCAAGCAAGTCCACCGTCCGGAGAGCGAGTTGACCAGACAGCTTTAAGTTACCGTCGAGTTCACACGGTTCTCGTCCGCAGTCTTGCCGGGCGTGACCGGGACCGCGTTGACTGCGCTCATGCCAACTTTCACCACGCCTCGCCGCGGCACCCGGCTGGCCGCCGCCTGCACCGTCGCCGCCGCCCTGATCGCCCCGGTGGCCGCCGCTCCGGCCGCCTCCGCGACCACCGCCGCGGGCACGACTCCGGTCACCGCTGCGGCGGCCGCGCCGGTCGCCACGGTTCCGGCACTGAACGTGCTGACGTACAACGTGTTCCTGATGAGCAAGAACCTGTACCCCAACTGGGGCCAGGACTACCGGGCCAAGGCCATCGCCGCGGCCGACGTCTTCCAGGGCCACGACGTGGTCGTGCTCCAGGAGGCCTTCGACAACGCCGCCTCCGACCTGCTCACCTCGCAGGCCTCCGCCGCGTACCCGTACCACACCCCGGTCGTCGGCCGGTCGACCGACGGCTGGGACGCCACCGGCGGCAGCTACACCTCCGCCTCCCCAGAGGACGGCGGGGTGACGCTGCTCAGCAAGTGGCCGATCCTGCGCAAGGAGCAGTACGTCTTCAAGGACGCCTGCGGCAGCGACTACTGGTCGAACAAGGGCTTCGTCTACGCGGTGCTGGACGTCAACGGCGTGCGCACCCACGTGGTCGGCACCCACCTGCAGTCCACCGACACCGGGTGCTCCGCGGGCCAGCCCGCCGCCGTCCGGGCGGCACAGCTCAAGGCGATGAAGGCGTTCATCGACGGCAAGAACATCCCGGCCGCCGAGCCGGTCCTGCTGGCCGGCGACCTCAACATCGACTCGCACGGCAGCGAGTACCCCTCGCTGCTCGCCAACGCCAACGTCGCACCGGCCACCACGCGCAACGGCTGGGCCGACTCCTTCGACACCGTCGACAACTCGATCGCCGCCTACCGCTACCCGGGCGAGCCCAAGGAGGACCTCGACTACGTCCTCTACCGTGCCGACCACGCGCAGCCGGCGAGCTACACCAACACGGTGGTGCGCTTCCACAGCTCGCCGTGGACGGTGAGCAGTTGGGGCAAGAGCTACACCTACACCGACCTGTCCGACCACTACCCGCTGTCGGCGGGCTGAGCGGGCGAACGACCACGCGCGCACGTCTGCGCGGACGGCCGCGCGAAGGGTCGCGCGGACGGTGCCCCGGCCTGTGCTTCGCGCCGCGCCTCGGCCGATGCCTCGGCCGATGCCTCAGCCGGTGCCGGTGAAGCGGCGGTAGGCCGGTCCGAGGGCGGTCTCCAGGGACCGCCCTCGGACGGTGATGCCGGACGGGCCCAGGCCGTCGAGAGCCGGGGCCGGTCCGGCCTCGTCGGCGGGCGGCGGTACGCGCCCCTGCCAGAAGGTGTCGAGACACTCGGCCAACGGGCGGTCACCGGGTGCGGGCCGGGGGGCGCGCCCGGACCTGGCGGCGCGTCCGGGCACCGCGGTGGGCTCTGGCACCGCGGGGGGCTCTGGCACCACGGGGCGTCCGGGCACCGCGGGGAGCTCAGGCATCACGGGGGTCACTCTCCGATCGCGTCGGCCGACAGGGTGAGCAGCTCGCGCAGCCGCTCGGTCGAGAGCTCGGCCAGCCACTGCTCGCCGCCGCCGATCACGGCGTCGGCCAGGCTGCGCTTCGCCGCGAGCAGACCGTCGATCCGCTCCTCGACGGTGCCGGCGCAGACCAGCCGCCGTACCTGAACGTCGCGGCGCTGCCCGATCCGGTGCGCCCGGTCGGTGGCCTGGTCCTCGACGGCCGGGTTCCACCAGCGGTCGAGGTGGATCACCTGGTTGGCGGCGGACAGGTTGAGGCCGGTGCCGCCCGCGCGGAGCGACAGCAGGAAGACCTTCGGCCCGTCCGGTCGTTGGAACCGTTCCACCAGCTCGTCCCGGCGCCCCTTCGGCACGCCGCCGTGCAGGTAGGCGATCTCCTCGCGCAGCCTTCGGCCCAGGTAGGGCTGGAGCATGGTGCCGAACTCCGCGTACTGGGTGAAGACCAGCGCCCGGTCCCCCTCGGCCAGCGCCTCCTCCAGCAACTCCACCAGCCGCTCGACCTTGCCCGAACGACCTGCCAACTCGGTACCGTCATGGAGGAGTTGGGCCGGGTGATTGCAGACCTGTTTGAGTCGGCCGATCGCCGCCAGCACCGCACCCTTGCGCTCCACCCCGCGGATGCCCGCCAGGCGTTGCAACAGGTCGGCGACCACCGCCCGGTACAGGCCCGCCTGTTCGGCGGTGAGGTTGCAGCGGACGGTGAACTCCTGCTTGGCGGGCAGGTCCTGGGAGATCAGCGGGTCGCTCTTGCTGCGGCGGAGCAGGAAGGGCCCGGCCAGCCGCCGCAGCCTGGCCGCCACCTCGGCGTTGCCGGACTGCTCGACCGGGATCGAGAACCGCTCCTTGAAGGACTCCGCACTGCCGAACAGCCCCGGATTGGCGAAGTCGAGGACGGCGTGCAGCTCGGCGAGGCGGTTCTCCACCGGTGTGCCGGTGAGCGCTATCCGGGGACCGGACCGCAGCGAGCGGACCGCCCGGGACTGCCGGGCCGCCGGGTTCTTGATGTGCTGCGCCTCGTCGGCGACGATCCGCCGCCAGCGGACCCGGCGCAACTCGGCGACGTCGCGCTGGACCAGCCCGTAGGTGGTGATCACGAGATCGGCGGACGTGTCGGGCGCGGTACGGTCCGCGCCGTGGTGGACGTGCACGCGCAGGCCCGGGGCGAACCGGGCGGCCTCCCGCTGCCAGTTGCCGACCAGCGACATCGGACAGACCAGCAGGGCCGGACCGGTCGCGCCGCGCTCCTGCTCCAGGGCGAGCAGGGCGAGGGTCTGGACGGTCTTGCCCAGGCCCATGTCGTCGGCCAGCACGGCGCCCAGACCGAGCCGGCCGAGGGCGTCCAGCCAGGCCAGTCCCCGCCGCTGGTAGGGGCGGAGCGTCCCGGTGAAGCCGGCGGGCAGCTCGGGGACGCGGCTTGCGGGGCCGGGCCGGCCTGCCAGCAGGTCCCCGAGCGGACCGGCCGCGTGAACGGCGGTGACGGGCAGCCCGTCCACGGCCGCACGGTCGTCGACGGCCAGCCGGAGCAGCTCGGCCGGTGCCATCGTGCCGGTGCCGTGCTCGGCCAGGAACCGCACGGCGACGGCGAGTTGGGCCTGGTCCACCTCGATCCAGCGGCCGCGCAGCCGGACCAGCCCGCGCTGGGCCGCCGCCAGCTCGGCCAACTCCTCCTCGGTCAGGATGAGTTCGCCGAGGGAGAGCTGCCACTGGAAGTCCAGCACGTCGTCCCGGTCGATGTGCGCGGTGCGCTTGACCGCGCCGGCCGCGGCGGCCGGGGCCGCGCTGAGGGCTAGCCCGAGCCGGGGGCGCCGCTGCCACCAGGCCGGGAGCAGCACGCCGAAGCCGGCCCGGGCGAGGGCGGGAGCGGCCTCGCGCAGGAACCGCAGGGCGCCGTCGCGGTCGAGGTCGACGCCGGTGGGGCGGGCGCCCAACAGGGCGGTACCCAGTGGCGGGTGAACACGGGCGGCGCGCTCCAGCTCGGCGAGGTAGGCCGCCGCCGGGTCGGGGACGGTCCGGGCCAGGACGGCGTAGCCCGCATCCTCGGACCAGAGGTCGGCGGCGGGGACGACCACGGAGGGGCGGTCGACGGCCTGCACCAGCAGGTCGAGGCGCCAGACGTCGGCGGCCTTCCCGTCAGGGGTCTCGTGGCCGGCGTCCAGACCGAAGGAATCCAGGCCGGACGCATCCAGGCCGGACGCGTCCGGTCCTGAGGCGTCCAGGTCGGGCGCGAGTGGCTCGGTGAGCCGGAGGTTGAGCCGGAGCGGACTGTCCGCGGGCCGGGTGCCACGCCAGGCGGTGAGGCGTTCGGAGAGGTCCGCGGGCGGGGCCTGGCCGAGCAGGCCATCGGCGGCGTGGAGGGCGGCCAGCCAGGGCTCGGCGGGCGGTTCGAGGTCCGCGAGGGCGGCCCGGGCCTCGCGGTCGACCAGGGTCTCCAGCAGGCTGGTGACCAGGTCGGCGCCGGTGGGCCCGGCCGCGGCGGGGGAACCGGCAGTGGAGGAGGCGGCAGTGGAGGAACCGGGTGCGGAGAAGCGGGGTGCGGACGGCCGGTGCTCGGCGCGGCAGACGGGCGGGCAGCCCGCCGCCAGCGCGGCCAGCTCACGGCGGGCCGGGGCGTCCGGGGCGGGCCGCCAGCGCGCGTACCACTCCCCCGGTGCCTCCTCGCTCAGGGCCGGCAGCAGCAGCCCCCGCCCGACCAGCCGCCAGGCGAGGTCGTGCACGGCGGAGAGCCAGCGCAGCGAGGCGCCGTAGGCCAGCTCGACCGACCCGGCGCCGGGAAGTTCGACGGTCGCACCCGGCCAGTGCGGGTCGTACAGCGCACCCAGCAGCTGGGCCGCCTCCGCGGCGTCGAACAGCAGAGACGGCACCCGCCACGGGCTCAGCACGACCCCGTGCGGCGCACGGCCGACCGGCAGGTCGGGCGAGGGGGTCGGACGGTCACCGAGGGTCGGCAGGAGAAGCCCGGTCCAGCGCTCGGCGCCCTGGCCGGCCAGCCAGTCGAGCCCCGGCCCGATCGCGCCGAGCAGCCGCGCGACCTCCCCCGCGGTGCAGGCGTACGGATGCGCTCCGCCCTCCGCGCGGCGCGCCGCCGCCCGCCCGGTCCGGTACGCCTGCGCGTCCTCCGCCCAGAGCGCGAGGCGGCCGTCGGCTCGCCAGAGCGCGTGCAGGGCGTACATGGGCGGGCCTTCCGGAGGGGACGGGGCATGGCGGCACTGCGGTGGCAGTGGCATTTCCACCCTAACCGCGGGGTCCGACAAGGCGGCGGGGGCAAGGTGGCCGACCGAACGGGACGGGGGCGAGGTGGCCGGCCGAACGGGAGGGGGCAAGGCGGCCGACCGAACGGGACGGGGGCAAGGCGGCCGACCGAACGGGACGGGGGCGAGGTGGCCGACCGAACGGGAGGGGCGGGCCCGGCCGTGCCCCACCACGGGTGGCGTGAGCGGCTGGCCGCGTGATCGGTGCCGCCGCCGGACTCGGCGGAGGTCTGGCCCCCGCAGAGGCCGGGCTCCCGCGGCGCTCAGGATCCGGCGGCCGTCCGACCCCCGCGGCGCCCAGGCCCCGGCGGCGCTCACACCCCCGTGGCCGTCCGGCCGAAGTGGTGGACTGCGAAGGCGCCGAAGAGGCGGGCGGCGGCCGGGTGGTGGGCGGCGCCGTCGCGGACGAGGCGCAGTTCGCGGTGGCAGCCCGGTTCGGCGAGCCGCACCCAGCGGAGAGGCGCCCGGACTTCCGAGGCACGCGCCATCGCGGGCAGCAGGGCGACGCCCATGCCCGCGGCGACCAGGTTGACGACGGCGCCGGGCTCGTCCCCCTCGCAGACGATCACCGGCTCCACGCCGACCTGCGCGAAGAGCCGCTCGGCGAGGACCCGCTGCCAGTGGCCCCGGCTCGGGGTGACGAACGGTTCACCGTCCAGCTCGGAAACCGGCACCTCGTCCCGGCCCGCCAACCGGTGGCCTTCGGGCACCGCGAGCAGCACCTCCTCCCGCAGCAGCGGTTCGGACACCAGCCCCGGCCCCACGAGCGGTTGGGAGGCGACGCAGAGATCCACCTCCCGGGTGCGGAGCCGACGCACCATCGCATCGACGGAGGACTGCCGCACCCGTATCTCGACCTCGGGGTGAGCGGCCCGGAAGCGGGCCAGCAGGTCGGTGACGGTCAGCAGGGTCTCGGTGGCCAGCGTCACCCGGCCTCCCCCTTGCGCGAGCTCGGCCAACTCACGCTTGCCGTCGTCCAGTTCACGCAGGGCGCGGTCGACGCGGCGGAGGAAGGCCGCGCCGTGGTCGTTGAGGTGTATCCGTCGGCCGCGGCGGTCGAAGAGCAGGACGCCGAGCTCCGCCTCCAACCTGGCGATCGTCCGGCTCACCGAAGGCTGGGCGACGCGCAACTCCTCGGCGGCGCGGCTGATGTGACCGTGCCGGGCGACGACCTGGAAGCAGCGCAGAGCGAGCAGGTCCACCCCGTCGTCCCCCTTCGGCCGGGCCGGTTCTGATAACCGGTCAGGCATGATCTCATACCGGATTCGGTCTTGGCGCCGATGAGCGGAGTTCGCCTAGCCTCCGGACAGGGCCATCCGCCAGGACCGTCGAAGGAGACGCCACCATGCCCGCCAACTCCACTCCACCGTTCGAAAGTTATGTCGACGGCATCCTCGCGACCCTGCTCCGGCAACCCGAGCGGCCCGCGCTGGTCGGCGCCGACGGCCGCACCGTCACGGCCGGTGCGCTCCACGACGAGGTCCGCGCCACCGCCGCCGGCCTGGCCGCTCACGGCGTCCGGCGCGGAGACAGCGTTGCGTTCATCACCGGCGACCTGCCGGAGGCCGTCGTCGCACGCTATGCCGCGAACCTGCTCGGCGCCCGGGTGCTCTTCCTGGGCGCGGGCATGTCCGCGGCGGTGCAGGCGGAGATCGTCGCGAGCGCGGACGCCACCGTGCTGCTGGTCGACCCGGCCTGTCAGGCCGCGGCCGGGGCGCTGCTCACCCGGGTGCCGGTCCCGACGGTGCTCACGCTCGGCACCCCACTGCCGGGCACGGCCGTGGCCTCCGGCGCTGCCCACGGCGCTGCCCACGTCGTTGCCCCGGAAGCCGCCCCGGAAGCCGCCCCCGGCGCCGACGCCTCCGCGGACCGTGTGCGGCCCGAGGACGACTGGTGCCTTCGCTTCACCGGGGGCACCACCGGGATCCCGAAGGGCATCCCCCTGACGCACGGGCCCTACCGGCAGCTGCTCGACCGGCTCGCCGGACGACTCCGGGCCGACGCGCCGCCCCGCGCCCTGGCCTGCACCTCCCTCGCACACATGGCCGGCATCCTCGCCGACGCGGCGCTGCTCGCCGGGGGCACCGTGGTGCTGCGGCCCGGCTTCGAACCGGGCGACGTCCTCGCCGCGCTGGAGCGGGAGCGCATCACCGACCTGTGGCTGCTGCCACCGATGCTGTACGAGCTGCTGGACCACCCGACCGCAGCCGGCACCGACCTCTCCTCGCTGCGGCGGCTCTTCTACGGGGGCACGGTCGCCTCCGCCGAACGGCTGCGGCAGGCCGCGGAGGCGTTCGGGCCGGTGCTGCACGGCTGGTACGGGCAGACCGAGGCCGGGAACATCGCCGAGGTCGGGCCGGACGAGCACACGGTGACCGGCCCGGGCGGGCGGATCACCGCGGGCCGGCCGGACCCCGGGGTCGAGATCGAGGTCCGGGACCCGGCCGGGGCCGTCCTGCCCGCCGGCGAGAACGGGGAGATCCACGTCCGCACCCCCATGGTGATGAGCGGCTACTGGCGCCGCCCGGACCTCACCGCGGAGGTGTTGCACGAGGGCTGGGTCCGCACCGGGGACGTCGGCCACCTCGACGGCGCGGGCTACCTCCACCTGGTCGACCGGCTGAAGGAGATGGTCATCGTCGTGGGCGGGCACGTCTACCCGGCGGAGGTGGAACAGGTGCTTCTCACCCACCCCGCCGTCGCCCAGTGCTCCGCCTTCGGTGTCCAACGGGCCGATGGGAGCGAGGAGCTGCACGTCGCCGTGGTCCCGTCGGCCGTCGGCCCGCACCCGGACCGGCCGCTGGTCCGTGCCTGGGTCACCGACCGGCTGGGCGCGATGTACGCGCCGGCCGCCGTCCACGTCCTGGACCGCCTGCCGCTCACCGACGCGGGCAAGCCCGACCGCAAGCTGCTCCGCACGACGCTCGGCGGCTCCGGCGGCCGGTAGGCCGGGCAGCGGCGGCGGCAACGGCGGCGGTCGCAACGGCAGCAGTCGCCATGACGGCTGGCGCAACGACGGCGGCCGCAAGGATGGCGGTCGCCAGGATGGCGAGAGGTCTGTCGACATCAAGTATCTTGACGTCGAGATTCATCTCCGGCAGGCTGCTCCCCGAGCACCGCAACGGGGAACGGGGAGTGGCAAGCCATGGGACGGAACGAGGGCGGGCTACTGGCACAGCTGCGCCGACCACCCGGAGGACGGGACGGGCGGATCATGCTGCTCGCCCAGTTCCTGGACCGGGCCGGATCGGGCGTCTGGGCGGCGGCCTCGGTGCTGTACTTCACCTTCGTGACACGGCTGGACGCCCAACAGGTCGGCATCCTGCTGGGCGTCGCCGCCGTGGCGGGCATCGCCGGGTCGCCGCTGGCGGGGCAGCTCGCCGGACGGTTCACGGCTCGGGGACTGCTGATCTGGAGTCACCTGGTGCGGCTGGGCGCGATGGTGCTGCTGCTGCTCTGCGACAGCTTCGCCGCCCTGCTGCCCGTCATCGCCCTCGTCTGCCTGGCCGAACGCGCCGCCAAGACGCTGGAGATGCTCTTCGCCACGCGGGCGACGGGCGAGCGGCGCTCGACCTACCAGGCGCTCACCCGCAGCGCCGCCAACGCCGGGGTGGCACTGGGCGCCGGGGTCGCGGCGATCGGTCTGGCCGTGGGGACGGAGAACGCCTACCGGGCGCTGGTCCTGGCCAACGCGCTCTCGTACGCGGTAACCGCGGCCCTGGTGTGGCGCACGCGGGAGCCGCACGGCGGCGGGCGGGTGGCGGCGCAGGCCGGCGGCGGACCGGACACGGCCGCCGGCACCGCCGTCGAAACCGCCGCGGAAGGGCCGACGCCCAGCCCCTGGCGGGACGGCGGCTACCTGCGCTTCGTCCTGCTCGACATCCCGATGTGCCTGGACGACTCGCTGCTCAACGTCGGACTGCCGCTCTGGCTGGTGAACCACACCTCGGCGCCGCACGCCTTCGTCCCGGTCTTCCTGGTGGTCAACACCGCGCTGGTCGTCCTGCTCCAACTGCGGGTCTCGGCGCGGGCCGAGGGGCCGCACCGGGCGGCGGCCGCGGTGACCCTGTACGGAGTGGCGATGCTCGCGACCTGCGTCGTCCTGGCGTTCGGCACCGGGGGCGGGGCCTGGAGCGCGTCGATCGCCCTGCTGGTCACGGCGGTCCTGGTGACCGCCGCCGAGCTGGTGCGGTCGGTGACCTCCTGGGAGCTGGCCGTCTCGCTCGCACCCGACCGGGCCCGGGCGTCCTACCTGGGCGTGGCCGGCATGGCCCAGTCCATCCAGAAGTCCGCCGGACCGCTGCTGCTGACCGGCGTGGTGATGACGGCCGGCCCCGTCGGCTGGCTCGGGCTCGGGGCGGCGGTCGCCGGGCTCTCCGTCGTCCAGCGCCGGACCTGCGAACGGCGACTGGCGACCGTGCGGCCCACCCCGACGACGACGTCCGCCCCTGCGGAGGCCGGCAGCGCGGCTCCCGCGCCGGCCGCCGAGGCACACCCGGTCCGACCGGTGGGGTGACGTCCGGTCCGACCGGTGGGGCGGTCGGCGAAGCGGCGGACGGAACGGCGGACGGAACGGCAGTGGGGCCGGCGGCCCGCTCCGCGTCGGGCCGCTGCCGAGCCGGCCACAGGGCGGTTCACCCGACCGGGTTGTCTCCATCACCCGTTCGCACCTCTCCGGTGGCAAAACGGCCAAATCCACACGTTCGCATGCCAACGTTTGCAGGGCGTCCCCACAGGACGCCTCTTTGCCCGCCCGGGCCGGCCGTCCGGCCGCAGGGCCGGCCGAAGAGCTGGGAACACCTGGAAGGCATGAGATGTCTGTTCGTGGAACGCTCTGCAAGTTCGCCGTCACCGCGGTCCTGGCGGCTGCGGCCGCGGTCGCCGTGCCCACCACGGCGGTGGCGCACAGCGAGGCCCCGCAGCCCTCTTCGGCCTCCGGCCTCGCCACGGGCGCGGCCTCGGTCGGCCTCTTCGGCCCGAAGCTCGCCTGGCTGGAGGCGTTCAGCCGGAGCAACGGCTGACCTGCCGTTCCACCGCCACCCGGACGCCCCGACCGCACCGAGCGGCCGGGGCGTCCGGCGTTCCGCCCCGTACCGGTGTCAGGGGAGCTTGCCGAGGGCCTTCGTCATCAGGGCCTCGACCTGCCCTGCGGGCGGGAAGGGCCGTGATTCCGTCGCGAAGAACTCGACGAGGTACCCGCCCTTGGCGGTGGTGACCTTGTCCACGACGGCGGGTGCGTAGGTGATGCCGTTCTCGGTACAGGTGTAGGTCTCACGACGGGCCACCACGTCGCCGCCGATCGCCGGGGCCGGCAGGGGCTTGACGGTCACCTCACAGCTCTGGGGGTCGCCGCTGAACTTGATCTTCGCGGTGAACGACGGGCACCCGCTCAACTGGTCCCGGACGGACTGCATCGTCCGGGCCACCTCGGCGGCGTCGGCCTCCTTGAGCTGCTCGTTGAACGAGTACCGCTCCGCCGCACCGGCGGCCGACTTGTAGAAGAACTCCGCGGTGTCGTCCTGCGTGTGCTTCCAGCGGCTTTCGCGGTTGCGCGCCTCGCAGGGCCAGGTGCCCCCGACGGGGCGTCCGTAGCCCATGTCCCCCGCGCCGGAGTTCTCGTAGTACCCGGACGGCATGTCGCTCTTGTGCAGCAGCTTCGCCCGGATCGTGCTGGTCTCGGAGAAGTAGGGCAAGGCGAAGGCCACTCCCAGCGCGGCGGCCCCCGCGAGGAACGACGCGGTGATCACCGGCCACGTCCGCCGCCGCGGCCGCCGCGCGGAGTCCGTCGTGTCCGCGGGGTGAGCGGGGTCCGACGGGTCCGCGGCGGACACCTCGGGCACAGCGACGTGCGGTGCGGGCACGGCAGCAGGCACTCCGGCGGGCAGGGTGGGCCCGGTGACAGGCGGTACCGGCAGGGTCGGCCCGGTGACGGACTGCGCCGGAACGGTGGGCCCGGCGTACGCGTCGATGACGCCCGGAGCCCCGGTACTGCCCGCCGCTGGTACAGGGGCCGGGGCCACCGGCCCGGTCACGAAGGCGGCGGGTCCTGGAGCAGGAGCGGGAGCGGGAGCGGGAGCGGCGGGTACGGGTTCGGGTACGGGTGCGCCGACCGCCGGGACCTCCGGGACCGCCGAATCCACCGGCCCGGGAACGGCAGCGGCGGCCGCCCGGCCCAGCAGCGCGGCGGCCTCGTGGAAAGAGAGCCTGCGCAGCGGGTCCTTCGTCATCAGGCCCTCGATCACGGGCGCGAGCGCCCCCGCGCGCCGCGCAGGCGGCGCCTCGTCCGAGACGACGGCCAGCAGCGAGGCGGTCGGGGTGGCGCGCTGGAACGGGGACAGGCCCTCGACCGCCTGGTACAGCGAGACGCCGAGCGAGAAGAGGTCCCCGGCCGGTCCGTCGTCCTGGCCATGGATCCGCTCCGGCGCCATGTACTCGATCGACCCGATGACGGCGCCGGTCGCGGTGAGCGCGGTGTCCTCGTGCCGCAGGGCGATGCCGAAGTCGGTGAGCAGCACCTGGCCGTCGTCGGCCAGCATGATGTTGGCCGGCTTCACGTCCCGGTGGACGATGCCCGCCGCGTGCGCCGCGCCCAGCGCCGACAGCACCGCCGCACCGATCCGGGCCACCGTCTCCGGCGCCAGCGGTCCGTCCGCCGCCAGCCGGTCCGCCAGCGAGCCCCCGGTGATCAGCTGCATCACCGTCCACGGCACGCCGTCCGCCACGAGCACGTCGTGCACCGCGACGACGTGCGGGTGGTCGCGCAGCCGGGCGGCGCTGCGGGCCTCCCGCTGCGCCCGGACCAGCCGCTCGTCGGCCTGGGCCGGACTCATCGAAGGGGCCAGCCAGACCTGCTTGACCGCGACGTCGACGTGCAGGGCGGTGTCGGTCGCCTGCCAGACCTGCCCGAACCCACCGGCCCCCAGACGCCGGACCAGCCGGTACCGCCCGGCGATGACCAGCCCCTCGTACGCCCCTTCGCCCGCCACCCCGTCGCCCACGGCTGCCACCGCATATCCCCTCGTCGACCGGCGTCATGATAGCGAGCGGCCGTCATTCCCCCGTCACGAAGGCCATGTTCACAACGCCGGTGCCCGATCGAGCGGCGACATCGGTCAGTCGGCCACAGCCACGGCCGGGTCGTCGACCGACCTCGCTGCCGACTGCGCGGTTCGGGCCGACCGGCATCGAGCGTCCGAGGACACCACTCGTGGCGGGTGGAGTGAACGAGCGTCACGGTCACCACTGGAACCGGCCACCCGGATCGTTGATCCGCTGCTCCCGTTCGCCCACCCGATCGGCGACCTGCACCACCGTCACCACCACCCGCGGCCGACCGAAGTCGCCATCGGCCAGGCTGCCTTCACCGTGCGCGCGGGCCGGGTGGCCTCTTGCCTCGCGACCTCCGACCGGCCTCCGGCCTCCAGCCTCCGGCTCCCGGCTCCCGGCTCCTGCGACCGGGATGCCGACGCCCGCACTGCCCTTCGGTGGGGCGTTCGGCGTCGTCCGAAAACCCCTTGCTCGCCGGTCCGCCCGCTTGGTGGGATGCAGGGGCTTCGACGGCGGGAGGGGACAGCTTGGCGGTGTTCGGGTGTGCGGGCTGCGGTGCGGTCCTGACGGCGGCGGTGTCGGAGGTGGCGTTGCCGATCCACCTGGCCGACACCCACTGGGAGACGCTGCACCCACCGCTGCTGGAGGCCGGGTCCTACGCCGTCGACCCCGCACCGTTCGGGCCGCCGTGGCGGCAGTGGGACGAGGCCGGGGCCCGCGAGGCGGCGGCGCGGGGGCGCTTCGAGCCGTTCGGCGTGCTGTCCGACGGGCCGTCGGGCACCGTTCTCCTCGCGCCCGGCGACATGCGCAACACCGGGCTGATCCTCGAACGGGCCGATGGCTACTGCATGGGGATCGACGGAAGGGACGGGCCGAACCTCGCCTGCCTGGGCTGCGATCTGCCGGTGGGAACGAGGTTGGACGACTGCGGGTGCTGGCAGGTCGTCCGGCTCGTCCCGGAGGCGGTCGTGCGGCTGCCCGGCCCGCCGGAGCGGCCGATCATGGGTTGGGCGGAGCTGCTGGCCACCGGCGCGCTGTGGCACCGGCTGAGCGAGTACCGGGACATCCCGGCGGGCGTGGCTCTCGCCCAGGTGGTGGTGGCCGCCGGGGGCGCGCCGGTCGAAGTGGCACCCGGGCCGGTCGCGGAGCTCCTCGGCCGGGCACTCGGCGCGCTGCTTCCCGCAGGGGAGAGCGCGAGGAGGCTGGACCTGGCGGGACCGGGGCTCGGCGAGCCGGCCGCCGATCTGGTGCTGGTGCCGGTCCACCCGCAGACCGGAGACATGTGGCAGCCGCAGGCCGGGGCGGTGCCGGTACCCATGGATGCCGCGCTCTGGGCCGAGCTCGCCTTTCCTCCACACCGGACCCGGCTGCCGGTCGTCGGCGGGCTGCCGGCAGGCGTGGAGCGGGACGACCCGCTGCCGCCGCACCCGTGGTACCCGTTCCAGCCGTCCACGGAGGCGTTCCGGTACACGCTCGCGCGGATTCCCACCGTCCGGGAACCGTGGCTGCGGGCGATCTACGACCGAGGATGCTGACGCGGCACGTTCTCCGGAAGGCCGGGCAGGACGGGATTGTCGGGGTCGCCGTGGGCTCGCCGCCGCTCCGTCATCTCCGCGAGTCCATCGGCGTGGACGTCATCCTCCTGACCACGGAGCTCCTGGGGCACCAGCGTCCGTGTCAACTCGCCGTGAAGCGCCCACCCATTCGAGGCCCTGAGCTGCTCCGGCGGGATGGGCGCGGTGCAGATTCGGGGCCGGCTCTCCAACCGCTGCGGCCACATCTGCTCCTGAGGGCGGCTGACTCGCAGTGGCGCATGCTCCTCAACTTCTGCTTGGAGCCACAACAGTCGGAAGCGGCGCTCAAGTTCGAGCAGGTCCTCCGGATTTGCGCCGTGCACGCGGGGGCCGAGGACCTTCACGAGCCCCACCACGAGTTCCCCCTTGGGCAGGCGCGCCCCGGCGAAGGCATTGTGGATGGTCGCTGCCGAAGCGAAGGGAACCGCAAGCGCCCGAAGCTCCTTCTCCACCTCCCTCACTGACGGGCGCATCGCCCGGTCGTGAAGCTCGTGAAGGGCGTCGTTGAGACGGCGATGCGCCGGAGCGACATGCTCCGGTCTCCCCAGCCGCCCCGCCCTCGCCATCTCAGCCCTCCCCCTGTTCCATGGTGTTCAACTATGCCCACAACCAGCCGGCCATGCACGACGTTGCCCCACAACGCGCCGCCTGCTTGGAGATCATCTCCGACCCTGCAAACGTGGAGCCACAGTCGAAGGAGGACCAATGGCCAAGTGGAATGCAGGGCAGCGGCGTTGGGCGCGGGCAGCTGGATTCAGCGCACTTCGCGGCGCGGCGTACGCGCTGGGGATGTCAGTGGTGGCGTGGGCCGTCAAGGTCCTCCAGGGATAGGCACGGCCTCGGTGAGAGCCCGACGGAGCCCTCGGCAGTTGCGAGGGCTCCGTCGGGAAGCAGCGAGCCCGTCTTCGTGAACAGGCGATCGTGGCGGTCACCGGCTGTGGCCGCCGGGGGCGTATCGGCTCCAGGCTCCGCGGGCCTCCGTAACGAGGTGGGTGGTGGTCGTGCCGTGGTGGCCGAGGGCCCGGGCGGCCACGGGTGCGGAGTACGGAGGAAACCGGTGGCGGATCGCTGAGGCCTGGCCACGCCGGGCCGGAACTCCGACGGCGCGGAGCTGGTCGAGCAGGGACGGCCGGCCGCCACCCGCTCGCCGTCGAGGGCTCTCCGGATCCCCCTGCCGACATGTCCCCGGAGGGTCCCCACCGGAGCCGTCCGCTCTGATCCGTCCCGGACGCCGGTGACCCGTTTGGCGGAGACAACCCGAATGCCTCATCTGGCAAGCGGTGGAGGGTATTTGGTCCTACGTTGCCGTTCGAGGGGGTTACCCGACCGAGAGGTGAAGGACCTGATGGCTGGAAAGTTCGAGCTGTACACCGACGAGACCGGCATGCACCGGTTCCGGCTCAAGGCGAGCAACGGCTCCGTCGTGGTCACCGGAGACCCGCAGGAGAGCCGGGACGACTGCATCAAGAGCATCGAGTCGATCCGCAAGCTCGCGCCCTACGCGGAGCTCAAGGAATCGGCGGCCGGTCCGGCCTGAGCGGTCGGGCTCCCGCTGCTGGCGGCGGGATGAGGGTGGAGCGCGGGTCGGCGGCACAAATCGCCGACCCGCGTTCGTTTGTACGACAGATCCCTTTGGCCGCGTGCACGCCGGACCCGGACACAACTCAGGCATGCGCGTCGCCATCGTCACCGAATCCTTCCCTCCCGAGGTCAACGGAGTCGCCCACAGCGTGCTGCGGACGGCCGAGCACCTGGTCCGCCGGGGCCACCAGCCACTCGTCATCACCCCGGCTCCCGCGCGAGGCGCCGACTGCCCTCCGCACACCTTCGGGGCCGGACCGACCGCAGCCGAACTGCCGGTCGTCCGCGTCCCCTCCGTCCCGCTGCCCGGGTACCCGCAGGTGCGGATCGCCCTGCCCGGCCGGCAGCTCACCGCCGCCGTCGCCGGGCACCGGCCCGACCTGGTCCACCTGGCCAGCCCGTTCGTGCTCGGCGCGCGCGGCATGCAGGCCGCCGCACGGCTCGGCGTCCCCGCCGTCGCCGTCTACCAGACCGACCTCGCCGGCTACGCGCACGCCTACCGGGCCGGGCGCCGGCTCGGCGAGGCCGCGGCCTGGCACCGCATCCGCACCATCCACCGGGCCGCCGCCCGCACCCTCGCGCCGTCGACCCCGGCGGCGCAGGACCTCACCGCGCACGGCGTGCCCAGGGTCCAGCTCTGGCCGCGCGGGGTCGACTCGGTCCGCTTCCACCCGCGCCACCGCGACGAGACGCTGCACCGGACGCTCGCCCCCGGCGGGGAGGTGCTGGTCGGGTACGTCGGCCGGCTCGCGCCCGAGAAGCGGGTCGACCTGCTGGCCGCCGCCTCGGCACTGCCCGGGGTGCGGGTCGTCGTCATCGGGGACGGGCCGTCCACCGCCGGGCTCAGGGCCGCGATGCCCGGCGCGGTCTTCCTCGGCCGCCGGACCGGCGACGACCTCGCCCGCTGCTTCGCCACCCTGGACGTGTTCGTGCACACCGGTCCGCTGGAGACCTTCTGCCAGACCATCCAGGAGGCGATGGCCAGCGGCGTCCCGGTGATCGGCCCGGCCGTCGGCGGGCCGCTCGACCTCGTCGCCCACCACCGGACCGGCCTGCTGGTCCCGCCCCGGGACGGCGCCGCCGTCGCCCGGGCGGTCGGGACCCTGGCCGCCGACGCCGCCCTGCGGGCCCGTTACGGGAACGCCGGGCGGGCGGAGGTGACCGCCCGTACCTGGGAGGCGGTCGGGGACCTGCTGCTGCGGCACTACGCGGAGGTGCTGGCGGAGCACCGGGGAGTCTCCCCGGCGGCGGCCGCCGAGGCCCCGCCGGCCGTGCCCGTGCCGCCCGTACCGGCCGCACCGACCGCACCGACCGCGGCGCCTGCCCCGGACGTACCGGCCGTTCCGGCCGTTCCGCCCGCGCCGGCCTCCCCGGTGGTGGAGGAGCTGACGGCATGACCGGACACGGAGGCCCGCTGCGGATCGTCCGGGTGGCGAACTTCGTCACCCCCGTCTCCGGCGGACTGCGCACGGCGCTGCGCCACCTCGGGGCCGGCTACCGCGCCGCCGGGCACGTCCCGGTGCTCGTCGTGCCCGGCGCGCGGCGTACCGAGGAGGAGACCGAGCAGGGCCTGGTCGTCACCCTGCCCGGGCCCGTCCTGCCCGGCAGCGGCGGCTACCGGCTGCTCACCGACCGGCAGGCCGTCACCCACGAGCTCACCCGGCTCGCGCCCGACCGGCTGGAGGTGTCCGACCGCACCACCCTGCGCTGGACCGGCGGGTGGGCACGGCGGCACGGCATCCGCTCGGTCATGGTGTCGCACGAGAGCGCCGCCGGACTGCTCCGCACCTGGGGCCTGCCCGCCCCGCTCGCCGGGGCCGCCGCCGACCGGCTCAACGGTCTGACGGCGCGGGCGTACGACACGGTGGTCTGCACGACGGACTGGGCGGCGGCCGAGTTCCGCCGCCTGGGCGTGCGGAACCTGGCGCGCGCACCGCTCGGTGTGGACCTCACCGGGATGCGGCCCCCGACGGACGCGGAGCGGGCAGCGGAACGGGCCCGGTACGCGGAGCCGGGGCAGGTGCTCCTGGTGCTCTGCTCACGGCTCTCCACCGAGAAGCACCCCGAGCGGGCGGTCGACGCGCTCGCCGTGCTGCGTGCCCGCCGGGTCCCGGCCGTCCTCGTGGTGGCGGGCACCGGGCCGCTCCGCCCGCGGCTCGCCGCCCGGGCCGCCCGGCTCCGGCTGCCCGTGCACTTCCTCGGGCACGTCGGCGGCCGCGACGCGCTGGCCCGGCTGCTCGGCTGCGCCGACGTGGTGCTCGCCCCGGGACCGGTCGAGACGTTCGGGCTCGCCGCGATGGAGGCGCTCGCCTGCGGCACGCCGGTGGCGGTCAGCCGCTCCTCGGCGCTCCCCGGGCTGGTCGGGCCGGCAGGCGTGGCCGCCGCGGACACCGGCGCGGGCTTCGCGGAGGCCGTCGCCACGCTGCTCGCCCGCCCCGAGGCAGCCCGGCGCCGTACGGCGCGCGCCCAGGCGGAACAGTACGGCTGGCCCGCCGCCGTCACCGCCTTCCTGGCCGCCCACGGCGCGAGGGCACTCGGCGCGGGAACGGACGGCGCGGGGACGGAGCAGGCCGGGATGGATGGCGCCGGCGGGGACGCCGCCTCGGCGTCCCGGGCAGGCGAGGCGGGCCGGTAGCGCATGGGAAGTCGGACGGGCCGACTTCCTGCTCCGGGTGCCCCCCGGGGGGCGCTGGGGCCGCTGCCCGGAGAGGCGAGGCAGGACCGGAGTGGGACGTCGGACCCGCCGACTTCCCACTCCGGCGGTGAGGGACGCGGAGTCAGGAGGCAGGCAGTGAGCACGGTGACGGTCGGGGGCGGGGGCGGGGACGGGGGCGGTGCGGCGGTTCCGGGCGGGGCCCGGGGGCCGGGAGGGCGACGGGTGGCCGGGCCCGTCCGGTTCGTGGCGCTCGGGGACTCCCTCACGGAGGGGGTCGGCGACCCGGTGGCCGGCGGGTGGCGGGGCTGGGCCGCGTTGCTCGCACGGTCGCTGGCGCCGGCCGGGGCCGGCGTCGAGTTCACCAATCTGGCGCGCAGCGGCGCCCTCAGCACCGATCTGACGGCGGAGCAGCTGCCCGTAGCCCTGGCGCTGCGCCCGGCGGTGGCGGCCGTGGTCGTCGGTGGCAACGACACCCTGCGGGCCGGGTTCGACGTCGGCCGCACCGCGCGGGAGCTGGACACCACCATCCGTGAGCTGGCCCGCACCGGCGCGCTGGTGCTCACCGCGTGCCTGCCCGACCCGGGCACGCTGCTGCGGCTCCCGCAGCCGCTCGCCCGTCCGCTGGCCCGCCGGATGCGCGCGGTGAACACGGTGGTGCACGCGCTCTCGGCCCGTCACCGGACCGTCCACCTGCACATCGCCGAGCTGCCGTGGACGGCGCGGCGGCAGCTGCTGAGCGTGGACCGGCTCCACCCGAGCGCCGAGGGGCACCACCTGATCGCCCGCGGCTTCCACGACCTGCTCGCCGCCGCCGGCCGCCCGCTCGGCCCGGCCCCCGCCGCCGAACCGGCCGAGCCCCCGCCGGGCACGCTGGCGGACCTGTGGTGGATGGCGACCCGGGGCACCCGCTGGGTCTCCGACCGCAGCACCGATCTGCTCCCCGGCCTGCTCGCACTGGCCGCCGTCGAGGGATTCGCCCGGCTCCGCGGGGCCACCGGCCGCCAGGACGAGCAGATGGTTCGCGCGGCGGCCGCGGCGCTCGCCTCGCTCGGCCGGGCCGGGGCGCGGGATCCGTCGGCCGGCTGCCGGAAGCTACCCTCCTGACGGGCACGGTCACGATCAGAGGCGCTGCGATCAGCGCCACGTACGGAGGGGGCCGCCGAATGAGCGGATCGGTCACGGCAGTCAGCAGCAACGGCGAGTACTCGTTCACCAAGCCCAACCGGGCCGCCATCACTCTGCTCGCCGGGCTCGGTGTGGAGGGGGACGTCCACGCCGGGGTCACGGTCAGGCACCGCTCGCGGGTCGCGCAGGACCCGACCCAGCCCAACCTGCGGCAGGTCCACCTCATCCACGAGGAGCTCTTCGCCGAGGTGGGCGCGGCCGGCTTCGGCGTACGGCCGGGCGATCTCGGCGAGAACGTCACCACCCGGGGCGTCGACCTGCTCGGCCTGCCCGTCGGGGCGCTGCTGCGGATCGGCGGCGAGGCGGTCGTCGAGGTCACCGGCCTGCGCAATCCGTGCGCCCAGATCGACAACTTCCAGGACGGGCTGCTGAAGCAGGTCGTCGGCCGGGACGAGGCCGGGAACGTCGTCCGCAGGGCCGGCATCATGGGTGTCGTCCGGACCGGCGGCGTGGTCCGGCCCGGCGACGCGATCGCCGTGGAGCTGCCGGAAGGACCGCACCGGCCCCTCGAACGGGTCTGACGGCGGGTTCGGCCCGCGGGTCGGCGGGGAACCGTCGGGGTGGGCGGGGCTGTCCTGCCAGGCGGGCGGGCGGGGGTCGTCCACCCGGTTCGACGGAGGGACTTGCCGTGGTGACGTCGGAGTCTGCGGGCGGCCTGGACGGTCGTGCGGGGCGCGAGTTGCTGGCCGCCGCCGGAGTGCTGTTCCCGGACGCACAGGGCCGGGTGCTGGTCGTCCGGCTGCCGTACGACCGGAAGCATCCGCTGGCGGTCTCCGGCGGCGGATGGGAGCCGCGGGACCTCTCCCCGCGCCGGACGGCCGTGCGGGAGATCGAGGAGGAGCTGGGGTTCACCCCCAGGCTCGGGCCGTTGGCCTGCATCGACTGGACGCTCGACGACCACCGGCCGCCGATCGCCGCGCACCTCTACTGGGGCGACCCGCTCACCCCCCAGGAGCTGGCCGCGTTCACGCCGGACCCGGCGGAGGTCGGCGGCTGGGCGTGGCTGACACCCGAGCAGGCGGGCCACGCCCTGCCGCCGCGGCTCTCCCGCCGGGTGAGCGCCTGCCTGCGCGCGCCGCGGGACGCCGGGCCGCTCGAACTCGAGGACAGCATGCCCGCCGGGCACACCCTCGACCACCTGGCGGCCGGGCCGCCGCCCGCGTACACCCGGCTGGCCGGGGTCACGCTCACCGGCACGCCCGACCTGCCCCCGGCGGAGCCCGCCGCTCCCCCGCTGGACCGGGAGACGTTCATCGCCACCCGCCCACGGATCCGGGCCAAGGCGCGGACGCTGTTCACCGACGCGGACGGGCGGGTGCTGCTGGTGCGGCTGCGCCCGTGGCCGGGCCCGGGCGGCGAGGAGCCGTACTGGGTGCTGCCCGGCGGCGGCATCGAGGCGGACCGCGAGCTGCCCCGGGCCGCGGCCCGGCGCGAGGTCCGCGAGGAGCTGGGCTGGGAGTGCGAACCGGGCCGGCTGCTGGCCCTCGACTGGCTGCCCGGACGGGACGCGGACCGGGCGAGCGGCCGGGACACCGCCGTCCTGGTGTACGTCTTCGACGGCGGGACGGTGACGGAGGAACAGCTCTCCTCGATCGCCCTGGCCGAGGACGAGCTGGTCGAGTGGCGGCTCTGCGACCCGGCCCGGGCCCGGGCGCTGCTGTCCGGCTCCTCCTGGGCCCGGACGGCGGCCGCCCTCGCCACCCGCGCCCGGGCGGGCGGCCCGGCCGAACTGGTCGGCGGGCGGCCTGCGGACTGACGGAGGGCGGCGGGCGCCGGCCCGCAGGCCGCCGTCGCATGCGCCTGGAGGCGGACGGGCCTGCAGGCGCACGCGACGGCTGACCGGCGCGCGCAGCGCCGCGCGCTCCGACGGCGGGCGGACGGGCGCGCCGACGGCGGGCGGACGGAGGCGGGCGGACGGAGGCGGGCGGACGGAGGCGGGCGGACGGAGGCGGGCGGGCGGAGGCGGACCGCCGGAGTACCGGACCGCCGGAGTACCGGACCAGAACGGTGTTCCTGGTCCACACTGGGCCCATGCAGAACGCGATCGGGAAGGTACTGGCCGGCCGCCGGGTGGCGGCGGTCGGCGGCGGCGGCCGGCTCGACATCTCACTCGACGGGCCGGTGACCGTCCGGGTGGCGCACGAGTTCGTGTTCGCGACGCCCACCGAGGTGGACCACTTCTTCCCCGCCCTGACCCTCCGCCCGTCCGGCGCGCTGCTCGGCCTGGTGGGCCGGACGCTCGGCGCCGCCCGGGTGACCATGGCGGGTGGGCTGGAGCTGGCCTTCGACGGTGACGCCGTGCTGTCCGTGCCGCCGCACGCGCAGGTCGCGCCCTGGAGCGTCGTCACGCCCGAGGGCACCGTCTGCGCGGGGCTGGCGGGCGGCGAGGTGGCGTGGGCGGGGGACCCGGCGACGCCCAGCGGGTGAGCCCGGAAGTCCCGAGTCGGCCCGGGCGTCCCGGGTCGGCCCGATGCAGCCCGGGCAGGCCCCGGGCGTCCCGGGCCGGACCGGCCGACGCCACCGGCCGTCCGGCCCACGCCACCGACCCACGCCACCGACCGGCCGGTCCCCGCGCCGCGCGACGCGGGGGGCCGGCCGCCGGACGGGCGGCCGGGTCGGCAGCACCGCCCGACGCGTCAGACCTCCAGTTCGTTCTCGATCTTCGTCAGCTGGTGCCGGGCCATCGCCAGGTTGGCGCGGCCCTTGTCCAGCGCGAGGTAGAGGAACAGGCCCTTGCCCCCGCGGCCGGTGAGCGGGCGGATCAGGTGGTACTGGCTGCTGAGGGTGATGAGGATGTCCTCGATACCGTCCTGCAGCCCGAGCATGTCCATCGTGCGCATCTTGGCCCGGACCACGTCGGTGTTCCCGGCCGCGGCGACGTTGAGGTCGAACCCTCCGGGGCCGTCGAGGGTGGCGAGGGCCATGCCGCTGTTGTAGTCGACGAGGGCTGCGCCGAGGGCGCCCTCGATCGCGGTCATGGTCTGCTTGAGCGCGCCGGCTGCGTCCGTCATGTCGGTTTCTCCAGTTCGTTCGGAAGATCGGAAGGGTGGGGAAGGTCGGAAGGTTCGGTCGGGTCGGATGGGGCCGGAAGGTGCGGGATGCGCCTACGGAGGGTCCTTGGGGGTCAGCGAGTCGTTGATCAGGGTTGCGATGCGCCGGGCGGAGCGGCGGGCCTCCAGGTGCAGCCGGCCGACGTTCACGTCCGGGTGCGCCAGCAGGGTGAGCACACAGCTGCCGCCCGCCGCGTAGGTGCCGATGTACCCGTACTCGCCGCGCACCAGCGACTCCCGGAACTCGCCCTGCCCGGTGGTGTCCGCGAGCCGCTGGGCCAGGCTCAGCGAGGCGGCGGTCATCGCGGCCAGACCGGAGGGCTCGGCCCCGTGGGTGTCGTGCGCGACCAACAGGCCGTCCACGCTGGCCACCAGACCGCCCGCGAGGTGCGGGACCCGATGCCTGAGGGCCCGCAGTTCGGCCAGCAGCTCGGTCTCCAAGGCGATCAGTTGTCTCCTTCCGACACGCTGCTTGAGCGCCCGCCTCATGACCGTGAGAGCGGGGTCGCGGGCGGAGAGTTGTTCAAAGTCGGGCCTCCAGAAGGGTTCGGACCCGGATCAGCAGCGCGATGTCCGGGTCGGGGACGGTCGGCGGGCGGGCCGCCGCCGGGGCCGGCGGGTGGACCGGGGCCGGCGGATGGCCCGCGAGCGGGCGGTGGCGGGCGGAGCGGATGGCGCTCACCGGGAGCAACCCCGCCAGGGCCGCGCCGGGGACGCGGCGGAGCAGCCCGGGCGGCGGCGCCGGCTGAGTTCCGGGCGGCGGCACGGGCGGCGGTCCGGGCTGAGTCCCGGGCGGTGCTTCGGTCCGTACCCCGGGCGCCGGTCCGGCCTGTGCCGAGGACCGCGACCCGGCGGCGTGCCGCGGGACGTCACGGCCCGGCGTGGCCAGCAGCCCGGCGGCGGCGAGGCGGCGGACGTCGGCCGTGGTGGCGAACCCCGAGCGGCCGAGCAGCCGCGCCAGCTCCGCCGGGGTTCTTCGGCCGTCGGCGTGGTCGAGCAGTTCGCGCTGACGCCGACTGGGCGGGCACGGCCGGCCCGGCCGCCTGCCCGGGGCCGCGCACCGCTCCTGGGCTCCGCCCGGGCGGACGGAACCGGACGCACCGGCCTGACGGACCGGACGCGGCGGGCCGTCCTCACCGATCCGGCCGGCCTCGGCGATCAAACCCGCCTCCCCGATCCGGCCGACGTCCCCGGTCCGGCCGACGTCCCCGGTCCGGCCCGCCTCGGCGGTCCGGCCGACCCGGCCCAGCGGGCGGACCGGTGCGGTGTCGAGCTGCGGCCAGGGCCAGATCCGGTCGAGCAGCCGGTGCCGGCGCTCCACCTCCCGGCGCAGCCGCGGGGCGCTGACCGCCGCGACCGGTCCGAGCCAGTGCCGTGCGCCCGGCTCGAAGGACCACGGGCCCGCCGAGGCCCCGGCGCCGTCGAGCACGAAGAACGCGGCGTCGTAGAGGGCGCCGAGCTGGCAGAGCTCCAACTCCCCACGGGTGAAGAGCCGTTGTTCGACCAGGGCGCCGCCGACCCGGCCGTGCGGGCCGTGGGTGCGGACGGCCTCCTGCCAGGCCTGCCGGGTGATCCGGCCGCAGCCGGTGAGCAGCGCGGCGAGGTCGGGCGCGCGGTCGGACTCGGCATGCACCACCAGGCCGTCGACGAGGTGCAGCGTGCCCGTGGGACCGTGCAGGGCGCCGGTCGCGCGCTCGTCGGCCAGTCGTTCGACGGCGCCGAAGGCCTCATCGGTGCTGAGTGGCGCGCCAGTGGCGAGGGCGTGGCCGGGGGCCATGACGTGACCGGGCACGATGGCGTCGACGTCGTTCATGCGGGCCGCCCGCTGACCGCCGGGGCGCCGGCGGCCCGGCCCGCTGGCCGAAACACGGCGCCCCGGGCCGGGGACGCGCCGCGCCGGCCCGCCATCGCGTTCGCCGTCCGAACGCCGGTCATCCGAGCACCAGTTCCTCGGCGAGGGCCTGCAGGCGGTAGCGGGCCGAGGCGAGGTTGCCCTCGGTCCGGTCGAGCCACAGGTGCAGGACGAGTGGACTGTCGAAGACGGTGTCAATGAAGCAGATCAGGTGGTAGCTGCGGCCCGCAGTGAGGATGATGTCCTGCAGAGGCGCCCGACTGTCCTCCGCCACGGTGAAGGTTTCACTCTCAAAAGCCGTACGTACCAAGTCGGTTGCCTCCGCGGCCGTGGTCTCGTGGTCGCCGGTGGGGCTGACGCCGGCGCTGCCGAGGGCGAGTCCGCTGCTCCAGTCGATGAGGCTGGCCGCGCGGGCACCGGCGATCGCCATGGCCGCGGACAGGCATTCGTCGATACCCGGCACTCAGGCTCCTTCGGACGGGTTGGGGCAGCCGGGCACGCTGGGCCGGCGCCGACCGGACCGCCACGAGCAGTGGCGGGTTCGACACGGAAGGCTACTGGCGGATTCCGTATGACGAACATTCCAATGGCATATTCACACCACAAGGGTCTGATTTCAGCCAAGCTATGACGTCGCATCAGATCGAGGCGACGGTCGAACGTGCTGGCCGGAGCCGACGCGGCGGGCCGCCGGGATCCGGCCCACCGGCCCACCTGGACCGGGACCTTGGCCGGTTGTCGGCCACGCCGGAGGGTTTCGGCCACGGACTGCGATAGGAGCGATCCGCGTACCGCGCCCGGCCGTTGCGGCTAGGGTGAGCGGCGCAGCCGGTCCGCACCCGTCCGCCAGGCGGGGTGCGTCGCAAGAGGGAATCCGGTGCGAATCCGGAACTGCCCCGCAGTGGTGCGTGGGAACGAAAGCCGTCACCCAGCACTGGACGCCGAGCGCCCGGGAAGCGAGGGCATGCTCACCGGGCCCGTCACCATGCCGGCCTGGTCGTTCGTCCGCGACGACCAGCCGCTCGCCGACACCGCCCGGCACGTTGCACTGGCGCTGCACGACGAGGTCGCCGACCTGGAGGCAACCGGGGCGGCCGTGGTCCAGGCGCACGAGCCGACCCTGCGGGCGTCTACGACATCCATGCGCCCCGCGTGCCCGGCACCGCCGAGACGGTCGCGCTGCTGCGGACGGGCGCTACGTCACCTGCCCGCCGGGCGGCTCCGGGTGAGCCCGGACCGCGGCCTCAAGACCCGCGCCTGGGCGGAGGTCCGGCCGCGCCTCGAACATCTGGCGGCGACGGCCCGGAGGTCCGCGCGACGCTCCAGGAAACGCCGAAGGGGCCGTTCCCAGTGCGAACGGCCCCTCCGGGGTAGAGCGCCAGGCCCGGGTCGAACGGACTCTTCCTACTGAAAGTAGGACGTGCTCCAGTAGCACCTCTGACGCCTGTCCGAGAGAGGACGTTCCCTCTCGACGGGATGAACAGTAGCAGGACATCACGCCTGCTCAGAAATCGGATGGACGACGACGGACGAGGTCAGGGCGGCCGCGCCCGACGGCCTCGACCCGCTCGACGCGGCCCCGCTCCCGTGCGGCCGGCGTCACCACCTGCAAGGCCTCGAGGTCTCCGGCGCCCGCCCGGGCACCCGGGTGCCGATCCTGCCGGCCGGGCAGGTGGAGAGCCTGCTCGGAAAGCCGTCGAACACCACCGGGCACGGCCGTAGGCTCGCCGGGTGGCCCACACCAAGAGCTCCTTCGTCTGCCTGCCCTGCCGTGCCTCGTACAAGCAGCAGTACGGCGACGTCCACGCCGGCGCCCGCGAACGTCCCTGCCCGCGCTGCACGCGGCCGCTGGTCCACACGGGCTCCGCCTTCGCCGCGCCGCGCCGCCGCGACACCGCCGCGTGGCGGACCCTCTCCGTGCTGCTGCACGCCGGCGTCCGCTTCCACAAGTGCCGTTGCGGCGGCCCGCACTTCCGCCCCCGCACCCCCGGCGAGGTCCGGGCGCGGATGGCCCACGCCCGCCGGACGGGCGAGTCCTTCGCCGCGTCCCTCGTCCGCCGCGAGCTCCCGTAGGGCCGGGCCGGGACTGGGAACCCCAGTCATCGCGGCGGTCCGGCGCAGGGACGCCCGGGCCGTGCGCGAGCTGCCGCGCGCCCCGGTCCGTCTCTACGCCGGCACCGCGGACCGCGACGTGGCCTTCGCCAACACGGAGTCCTGCCGTCGCAGCCTGGCCGCCAACGGCGTCGACGCACCGGTCGAGGAGATCGCCGGCGCCGACCACGTCGGCTCCGCGCTCGCCGCGTACCCGCGGATCGTCCGCTGGTTCCGCGAGCTTGCCACCCGCTCGTGACCGGCCCCGCACCCCGGGGTGAGGGGTGCGGGCCCGCCCGGCCGTCAGCTCCGCGGGGCGGGCGTGAGCGGGGATCCGGAGGGGTTTCCCTGCTCGCCCCCCACGGCGGCCCGATCCGCGGCCCGATCCGCGGCCCGATCGGCGGCCTGGCCCGCGGCCTGCCTGGCGGCCTGCTCGACGCGGTCGCGGTGGGTCTGCCACCAGGCCGCGTCGCCGGGGGCGGTGTTCCCGCCGTCGGGGCGCTGGCCGGTGGTGCCGTCGATGAGTTCGCGGACGATGTCGGCGTGGCCGGCGTGGCGCTGGGTCTCGGCGATCATGTGGACGAGGGAGCCGTGCAGGGTCACCTCGCTGCGCCCGCCCCAGGGGACACGGCCGACGGCGTCGAGGGGCAGGGAGGCGATGGTCTCGTCGGCGTGGGCACACGCCTCGCGGTACCACCCGACGATGTGCTCGCGGCTCTCCTCCGGGGTGGCCCAGAGGTCCGCGTTCGGCTCGGCCTCGCCGGTGATCCAGAGCGCCGGGCCGGTGAAGGGGCGGCCGTAGGTCTCCCCGAAGTAGACGGCCTCGGCGCCGGTGAGGTGCTTGACCAGGCCGAGCAGGTTGGTGCCGGTCGGTGTCAGGGGACGGCGGACGTCGTACTCCGAGAGCCCTTCGAGTTTCCACAGGAGGGCGTCGCGGGCGTCCTGGAGGTAGACCAGGAGGTCCTTCTTGGGATCTTTTCCGGCGGTCATGGCGACCAGTCTGCCGATCGCAGGACCGTTGTCCACCGACTTGATCCGGCCGTCCGACGAGCACCGCGCCGGCCCGGGTTGCCGGGGCCGGGTTGCCGTGCAGCGCCCCGGGTCCGGTTGCCGGGGCCCCGGCGGCGACGGAGGCTGGCGGGAAGGACCGAGGAGGACCGCATGCCGAAGGCGGGCAGGTACCGGGAGGGCGTCCCGTGCTGGGTCGAGCTGGCGGCCGGACCGGACGCGGGCCCGGCGCGGAGCTTCTACGGCGCGCTGTTCGGGTGGGAGTTCGTCGACCTGGCCGGACACCCCGGCCACACCGTGGCGACGCTGCGCGGGGCGCAGGTCGCGGGGATCGCCCGGGGGCCCGGGGGTGACGGCTCGGCCTGGCTGACCTACCTCGCGGTGGACGACGCCGACCGGGCCGCCGAGTCGGTCCGGCAGGCCGGCGGCCGGATCGTCCGGGAGCCCGGCGAGCTGGCCGAGCTGGGGCGCAGCGCGCTCGCCGTGGATCCGCTCGGCGCGCCCTTCGGCCTCTGGCAGGGCCGGCTGAACCCGGGGGCGGCCCTGGTCAACGAGCCGGGCACGTTCACCTGGAACGAGCACCTCTCCCCCGACCCGGACGGGGCCCGGGCGTTCTACCGGCAGGTCCTCGGGTACGAGTACGCGCGCCCGGCGGGCGACTACACGGTGTTCCGGGCCGGCGGGCTGCCGGCGGGCGGGATCGGCCCGAACCCCTGGGCCGGGCCGGAGAGTCCGGCGGCGCTGTGGGCGGTGTACTTCGGCACGGCGGACACCGACTCGACGGTGGAGCGGGCGGTCCGGCTCGGCGGGAGCGTGCTGGACGGGCCCGAGCCGACGCCGTTCGGGCGGGTGGCGGTGGTGCGGGACGACGGCGGGGCGGCGTTCACCCTGATCGCCGTCCCGGCGGGCGGGACGGCGGCCCAGGAGGAGGTGGTCTGAGTTGACCGGACCGGACGAGCAGCGGTTCGCCGCCCTGGCACGGGAGTTGGCGGAGCTGGACGGCGTCACCACCCCCTCGGCGGAGGGCCGGCGGAGCTTCGGCTCGGACGCGCTGAAGTCCGACGGGCACATCTTCGCGATGCTGTCGGCCGGCCGCCTGGTGGTGAAGCTGCCGCGGACCCGGGTCGACGAACTGGTGGCGTCCGGCGACGGCGAGCGGTTCGACGCGGGGCGCGGGCGTCCGATGCGCGAGTGGCTCGCGCTGGACCCGGGCTCGCCCCTGCCGTGGTCCCGACTGGCCCGGGAGGCCTACGCCTTCGTCCACGGGTAGCGGCAACGGTGGCGGCAGCAACGGGGGCAGCAACGGCAACGGTGGCGGCAGCAGCAGTGCCGGCAGCAACAGTGCCGGCCGCAGCAGCGACTCAGCCGAGCGCCTCCCGCAGCCGGGCGATGTCCTCGGCGTCCTTGGGACGGCGCGGGCGGCGGGTGTCCCAGACCGGCATCATCTGCTTGATCTCGATCTGCGCCTCGGGGCTGACGATCGGGCACTCGACGCCGCCGAGCCGCCCGGGTTCGGCGGCCAGCAGTCCGGCCGGCCAGGGGGTGCCCGCCCAGGGGCCGCCGGCGACCAGCGCCCGCCCGTCGGCGGCGAAGTCCAGCAGGGTGAAGCTGGACTCCAGGCCGTCCTTCACGAAGTCGAGCTGTTGCTCGGGCGGGACGCCGTCGAGCGGGCGGTAGCCGAGCTCGTGCAGGCCCGCGGCGAGGGCGGGCGCGTCGGCGGCCGGGGCGAACCAGTCGATGTCCTCGTGGTCCCGGGTGAGCCTGCCGAGGAAGAAGTCCATCGCCCAGCCGCCGCGCAGCCAGACGTCGATGCCGAGACGGCGGGCGAGGCCCACCGTCCCGGCGATCTGGGCGAGTTGCCCGTCGGCACGTTCCCGGTTCACCGATCCCACATCCATGATCCGGGACGCTAACAGCCGACACCCTGCCTCACCAGGGATTTCCGGGGCCACCGGACGGGCCCCGGGGCACGGCCGACGGTTCCCGCCGGGACGCCCGCCAAGAACCGCCGGGGACTGTCGGGCGCCCGCCAGGAACCGCCGGGGACCGTCGGGCGCCCGCCGGGGACCGTCGGACACGCGTCAGTCCTTCACCGCACCCGCCAGGCCGGAGACCAGCCTGCGCTGCACCGCGACGAAGAAGACCAGCACCGGCACCGTCATCAGCGTGGACGCCGCCATGATCCCGCCCCAGTCGTTCTCGTCAGGCTTGAAGAAGACCAGCAGCGCCGAGGGGAGGGTCTGGTTCTCGGTGGCACTGATGATGAAGGTCTTGGCGAAGACGAAGTCGTTCCACGCCGCGATGAAGGAGAAGACGCTGGTCGCGGCCAGGCCCGGGGCCACCAGCGGGAGCAGGATCCGCCACAGGATGCGGGTGCGGCTCGCGCCGTCGATCTGGGCGGCCTCCTCGATGGAGACCGGGACGGCGGCGACGAAGCCGCGCATCATCCAGATGCCGAACGGCAGCGAGAAGGCCAGCTGGACCAGGACCAGCGAGGCCAGCGTGTTGAGGCCGATGCCCGGCGCGACCCGGCCGACGTCGCGGAACATGAAGAACAGCGGGATGGTCAGCGCCTCGACCGGGATCATCTGGGCGATCAGGAACATCACCATGACGGTGGTGCGGAACCTGAACCGGAAGCGGGTCACCGCCACCGCCGCCAGGAAGACCACCAGCGCCGACAGCACCACCACCGACACCGCGATGACCAGGCTGTTCGTGAAGTACCGGCCGAAGCCGTCAACGCTCAGCACCTGCCGGAAGCTGTCCAGCGTGGGGTGGGTGGTCCACGGTTTCGGGTCCAGCGACTGCACCTCTCCCTTGGGCTTGAAGGCCGAGAGCACCATCCAGAAGATCGGGAAGGCGGTGACGACGCCCACCACGACGGCGGTGGTGTCGGCGGCGAGCCGTCGGCGGCTGCGGGTGTTCACAGGTCGTTCCCCGTCCGTCGCAGGGTGCGGATGTAGAGAATGGTCGGGATCACCAGGACGAGCAGCATGATCACGCCGATGGCGGCACCGAGTCCGTACTGGGAGGAGGCGAACGCCTTCTGGTAGGCGTACACGTTGAGGACGAGGTTCTGGCCGGCGATCCCGCCGCCCTCGGTCATCACGTAGATCTGGGTGAAGACCTTGAAGTCCCAGATGACCGACTGGATCACCACGATGGTCAGGATCGGGCGCAGCATCGGGGCGGTGATCCGGCGGAAGGCGGTCCAGGTGCCGGCACCGTCCAGGGCGGCGGCCTCCAGGATCTCCTCGGGGATCGCCCGGATGCCCGCGTAGAGCGTCACCATGACGAACGGGAAGGAGTGCCAGACCACCACGGCGCCGACGATCAGGAACGCCGTCCACTTGTCGTAGAACCAGTTGAACTCGTGGAAGCCGTTCAGTCCGAGGTCGACCAGGGTCTTGTTGACCAGGCCCAGGTTGGTGTCGAAGAGGAAGCTCCACACCGTCGAACCGGTCATCGCCGGCGCCGCCCAGGCCGCCATCGCGGCGGTGGTCAGGAAGAGGCGGGCCGCCCGGCCGACCCTGGTCAGGAGGACGGCGAGGGTGGCTCCGACGGCGAGGGTGGCGACCACGCAGAAGGCGGCGAAGCCGATCGTCTGCAGCAGCACCGACCAGAACTGGCCGTCGCTCAGGATCCGTCGGTAGTTGCCGAGCCCGACGAAGCTGGTCGGCACGCCCCCGGACGCCTGGGCCTGGCCGAAGTCCAGTACCGACAGCAGACCGAGCTGGTAGATCGGGTAGGCCACCAGCGGGATCATGATGATCGCGGCCGGCAGCAGGAGCAGCAGCGGGGTTCGCCGGCGCCGGCCGCTCGGGGGCGCGGCCGGGCCGGTGCCCCGGCGACGCCCGCTCGGGGCGGCCGGCGCCGGCGGGGCGGTCGTGGTGGATGCGGACACGTACGGGACCTGCTCTCTTGATGCGCCTGGCTGCTTCCGCCTGGGCCCCGTTCGCGCGGGGCCGGTCCGGACCCCGTTCACGCGGGGCCGGTCCGGACCCTGTTCGCGCGGGGCCGGTCCGGACCCCGCGTGCCGGGGCCGTTGATCAGTGGGCCGCGAAGGCCGAGGTGATCTGCGTGGCGGCGTCGCCCGAGGCCTTGGCCACGTCCGCCTTTCCGGTGACGACCTGCTGGAGCATCGTCGGGACGACGGCCTGCGCGTCGATCTGCGCCCACGCCTGGTCCAGCGGCACGAACCGGGTGCCCGCGGCGATGGTGTCGGTGAACGGCTTCAGGAAGGCGTCCTTGGCCGCGACCTTGTCGTTGACGGACTTGAGCGTCGGCAGGTTGCCCATCGCGTCGTACATCTGCTCCTGGTAGCCGGGGCCCGCCAGCAGCTCGGCGAACTCGACCGCGAGGGTGCGGTGCCTGGCCGCCTTCATCACGCCCAGGTTGTTGCCGCCGCCGAACGCCGGGGCGATCGAGCCGGCCTTCTCGCCGGGCAGCGGGACGACGCCGTACCGGCCCTTGACCGCTCCCGCGTCGACCTTGCTGCGGCTGGAGTTGGGCAGGATCGCCATCGCGGACTTGCCGGCCGCGAAGAGGTCGACGGTCTTGCCGCCGGTCAGGTCGGCGCACTGCTGGGCCGGGCAGCCGTTCTCGCCGAACAGGTCGGTGTAGCGCTTGATCCCGGCCTGGGAGGCGGGCGAGTTGATGGCGGCCTTGAACGTGCCGCCGTCCTTGGTCGCGATGTCGCCGCCCGCGTCCCAGACGAACGGCAGCGCGCCGAAGGTGTACTTGCCGCCGACCGCGATGCCGAAGGTGTCCGGGTGGGCGGCGTGGATCTTCTGGTTGGCGGCGACCAGTTCGTCGTACGACTTCGGCGGGGTCAGCCCGGCCTCGGTGAACAGGTCGGTGCGGAAGTACAGCGCGCGCACGCCGACCCACCAGGGCAGGCCGTACGTCTTGCCGTCCAGCACCGCGGTCCCGGCGATCGCCGGGTCGAGGTCGCCCTTGTCCTTCCACCTGTCGAGGTCGGCGCCGATGTCGGCGAGGCCGCCGGCCGCGACGTAGCCGGGGAGGTCGGTGTTGCCGAACTCGACCAGGTCCGGGGCGCTGTTCGGGTCGTTGAACGCGCCCTTCATCTTGGCGGCGCGGGCCGAGGCGTCGGTGTCGATGTAGCTGACGTTCACCGTCACGCCCTGGTGGGAGGCCTGGAACTCGGCGACCGCCTTGCCGATCACCGCTTCCTTCGCCGCGTTGCCGGCCTCGTTGTACAGCCAGACCTGGAGCGTTCCCGTCCGGTCGTCCCCCGCCTTGTCGCCGGCCGGCAGCGCGGTACCGGGCGAACAGGCGGCCGCCGCGATACAGGTGACGGTGAGAACGGCGGCCGCAGCGGTCCGTCTGATGAGTCGCATGGGTGGAGACCTCCCCTCCCGACAGTTGCCGCCGAGACGTGCACCGCTGGGGACGGGTACGTCGAAGCGGGCCCTGACCGGGGCCGATGGTGGGTGCGCGAACGCGTTGATGTGGGGGTGCGGCAGAGCGACCGCTCGGGTGGGGCCGCGGCGCCTGCTCGATGCCAGGACGTTAGGCGGGGGCGCTCGGGGCCAACAAGAGGCCGTTCGGGAAGTTTTGCAGTGCACAACGCTGTATCGAAGAATCGTCGAGCGGGGTCCGAAGGGGTACCTTCTGACCACCGCCGCAGCCCGGCGGCGGAACGAGAGGGGAACGGACCCATGACGGAGACGGGCACCGGGACGGCGACAGGGACCGGGGCGGAGACGGGCACCGAGGCCGAGACGGGCACCGGGGCCGAGGCCGACGCCGACGCCGGGAACGCTCCCGCGCCCGCCAAGCCCGCGAGGAAGGCGGCGGCCTCCGACCGCAACCAGTCGTCCTCGCTGCGCCGCGCGCTGTCCGTCCTCGGCCACGTGCGCGACCACGGCAACGGCCGCGGCGTACCGCTCGCCCAGCTCTCCGAGGCGCTCGGCCTCAACAAGAGCACCGTGCTGCGCCTGGCCGGTCCGCTGCTCGACGAGCACCTGCTCGACCGCGACCGGGAGACCGGCTGGTTCCGACTCGGACACGGCTCGCTCCGGCTCGGCCAGGCCTACCTCTCCACCCTCGACCTGCGCAGCGTCGCCGCCGAACACCTGAGACGGCTGCAGCGCGAGGCCGGCGAGACCGTCCACCTGACCGTCTGGCAGGCCCCCGGCATCGTCTACCTGGACAAGGTCGAGGACGAGACCAACGTCCGGATGGCGTCGCGGGTCGGCAGCCGCGCACCCGCGTACTGCACCGCGACCGGAAAGGCGATCCTGGCCTGGCTGCCCGAGGAGGCCGTCGCCGAGGTGGTCGCCGCCGGCCTGCGGCCGGTCACCGCCTGGACCATCTCCGACGAGCCCCGTCTGCGCGCCGACCTCGCCCGGATCCGCGCCCGCGGCTACTCGATCGACGACCGGGAGAACGAGCCCGAGGTCCGCTGCGTCGCCGCCCCGATCTTCGACCACACCGGCGAGGTGACGGCCGCCCTCTCGGTCTCCGGGCTCACCTCACGGATGACCGCCGCCCGAGTCCGCTCGCTCGGCCCGGTGGTCGCCCAGGTCGGCCTGCGGATCTCCCGCGAACTCGGCTCCGACCGCCAGCCGGGCTGAGCGTCCCCGGCGGGGTCCCCGGTGCCGGTCCCCGGCGGGAACCGGCGCACACGCGAACGAGGTCCGGTGCCAGGAAACGGCACCGGACCCCGTCCGACAATGGAGCGCCAGGCCCGGGTTGCACGGACTCTCCCTACTGAAAGTAGGGCGTGCTCTGGTAGCACCGCTGACGCCTGACGAGGGATCATCTCCCTCGCGACGAAGAGAAGACTAGCAGGTCAGAAGCCCTGCCCTCCAACCCACCGCCAACCCCGAACGACCCGCCAGGACCACACACGCAAACGAGGCCCGGCACCAGAACGGCACCGGACCTCGTCCGACAGAAGAGCGCCAGGCCCGGATCGCACGGACTCTCCCTACTGAAAGTAGGGCGTGCTCTGGTAGCACCGCTGACGCCTGACGAGAGATCATCTCCCTCGCGACGAGGAGAATACTAACAGCTCAGCACACCTGTCCTGATCCGAGGAGAACACCGCATGACCATGAACCCCGCCCCGCCCGAGGTCGTCGAGTACGCCCCGGGGCGGCTGATGGACGTCCACCGCCCCGCCTGCGGAGACGGGCCCTGGCCCGTCGTGCTGCTCTGGCACGGACGGGGCGCCGACGAGCGGGACGTCCTGCGCCCGCTGGCGAACGAGGCGGCCGGGCTCGGCCTGCTGGTGCTGGTGCCGGACTGGCGGTCGGACGAGGAGGACGGCGGCCGGGCCCACCTGCTCGCGTCGTTCGGGCACGCCCGGCGCCACGCGGCCGGGTACGGCGGCGATCCGACGCGGTTCGTGCTGGCCGGCTGGTCGCTGGGCGGTCGCGAGGCCGTCGCCCTGGCCACCCACCCGTCCACCCCTGCGGAGGACCGCCCGACCGCAGCCGTGGGCATAGCCTCCAGCTACGTCCGCCCCGCCGTCACCACCGGCGAGCCGCCGCTGCCCCTGCTGGCCGGCCGGCCCTCCCCCGTACCGCTCTGGCTCGTGCACGGCACGCGGGACGACCTGGTGCCGGCCGAACTCACGCGGGAGCTGAGCGAGGCCGTCGGCAATCCGGCGTCACGCCTCCTGGAGCCGGACACCGACCACGCCGGTGTCGTCCTCACCGAGTTCGACCCCGCTCTCGAACGGTGTGTGCCCGCCCGGGCCGAGCACGCGGTGCTCGCCGGACGGGCAACCGCCCGGGTGCTGTCCGAGGCGGCCCGGGCGTCCGCCGGCTGAGGGCTCAGGCGACTGAGGGCTCAGGCGGCGGGCCGCCACGCGTCCCGGCCCGTGCGGGCGGCGGAGCGCGCCGGGCGTGGGAGGGCGGCGAGGGCGGACAGCAGGAGGGCGGCCGCCGTGAAGAGGAGGAGGTGGCCGGCCTCGGGGCCGGGGCCGGCCCAACCGAGGGCGCCGTGGCGGTGCTCCACGAACCCGTTGTGGAAGAGCCAGGCGGCCAGGCCGACCAGCGGGGCTGCGGCCGGGCGGGAGTGGCGGCCGACGGCGGCCGCCAGGAGCGCGTAGGCGGCGAGGGCGACCCAGGTCGGGCGCAGCTCGCCGAGGACGGCGAGGGCCGGCAGCAGGGCGGCGGAGGCGAGCAGGGCCACCGCGCCGGACATGGCGGCGGTGAGGCGGAGGGGGCTGGTCACGACGTCACCTCCCGACGGTGAGCGGCCGGAGCGGTCGCAGCAGCGGGCGGTGGCGTTCGAGCGCTTCGAGCTCGCGTTGCAGCGGCGGCTTGGGCACGGCGAGGACCGGGCAGGTCGCGTGCCGGACGCAGTACGCCGTGACGGACGGGCGCAGCGCGCGGGCGAGCACGCCGCGGACGCCGGCTCCCAGGACGAGCACGTCCCCGGGGCGGTCGGCGGAGCCGACCAGCGCCTGACCGGTCTCGCCGCGGACGGTCTGGCTGCACAGCCGGACGCCCGCGTGCCCGCCGCCGAACGCCTCGTCGAGCGCCTGGCGCAGCCGGACGGCGGCCGCGTCGCGGCAGGCGGTGAGCAGCGGCGGGCACGGGGAGCGGCGGTAGCCGAACTCGCCGCCGGGCGGGGTCCAGCAGTGCACGGCGAGCACCTCGGCATCGACGCGGCGCGCCTCGGCGACGGCGTGGTGCAGGGCGGCGAGGCTGCCGAGCGACCCGCTGACCCCGACCACGATCCGGCGGTGGCCCTCGTCTGCGTCGTACGTGTCGAACGCTTCGCTGCCCGTCCCGGCGCCGTTGTCCGCCATGGCCCTGCCCGTCCTTCCGGCTGCTGCTGAGGTGCTGTCGGTTCCAGCAAAGCCGGGCGGTGTGCGGCCGGGCCGTTCGTTGACGGAGCTCTGACGCGCGCGGGGCCGTTCCGTACGCGGTCCTGACGTCAGGAGGGCGTGGGCGGGGGGCTGCCAGGCACGACGTGGACGTCGACGGCGACCCGGCGTTCGGGGTACGGGGAGGGGGCCGGCGGACGCCCGCAGGCCGGGCCCCCGACCCCTTTGCGCGTCCCGGGCCCGCCCGCCCGTCCCCCACCCGGAGCCCCAACC